>NZ_LSIX01000471.1:0-2869 GCF_001556475.1 Methylobacterium sp. CCH5-D2
CGCGGTTCCAGTGGCGATCGAGGAGACGACCCCCGCCATATGCGATCGCCCTGCCTCTGCGGAGAGGGAGAGCTTGGCGGGCGTCGGCACACTCCGCTCAAACCCGGTCGCGGCGCGTCGGGAGAGAGGATACGCGCCCCGAACTCAGCGGCTGCTGCCGCCGCCGTTCGCGCTGCCCTGGGGCACGCCGCGCTCGGGCTGGCCGGCATTGCCGCCTGCGGCCGAGTTCGTGGTGGCGGTCTCCGCGCCCGTGCCGCCGCGGGAGATCACGACGTCGGGGGTGTTGCCGGTGGTGTTGGGCTGGGTCGTCACGGTGCCGCCCGCCGGGGGCGCGGCCGTGGTCGCGGGCTGCGCCAGCGCGGGACCGGCCACCAGGACGGCGAGGATGGCGAGCGGGCGTGCTTTGATCATCGAGTGCTCCGAGGAATCGTTACGGTCACGGATGCAACTGCGACGTGTGGCCATGGTTTCACGGACGCGACCGAACGTCCCGCAACACCGCGGGCGGGCCGCCTCAGGCGCGGGCCGCTGCGAAGCCCGTGAAGAAGCGCCGGGACAGATCGGTCAGGGCTTCGATGCAGTAGCCGCCCTCCTGCACGACGAGCGTCGGCAGGCGAAGGCCGCCGACCGCCGCACCCAGGCGCGCGAAACCCTCCGCGCCGACCGCCACCTTCGCCTGGGGATCGCCCGCGTAGATGTCGAAGCCGAGCGACAGGACGAGGGCGTCCGGGCGGTAGAGGTCGAGCGCCCGCAGCGCCCGCGCGAGTTCGCCGAAGAACACCGCCTCGTCGGAGCCGTGCGGCATCGGCAGGTTCAGGTTGTAGCCCTCCCCTGCCCCGCTGCCGCGCTCCTCGGCGAAGCCCGCCACCGCGGGGTAGAAGTTCGTCGGGTCGCCGTGGATCGAGACGTAGAACACGTCCGCCCGGTCGTAGAAGATCTCCTGGATCCCCTGGCCGTGGTGCATGTCGGTGTCGAGGATGGCGACCCGGGGGTGGCGCATGCGCAGGCGCTCGGCCGCGACGGCCGCGTTGTTGAGGAAGCAGAAGCCGCCGGCCGCCTCGCGCCGCGCGTGGTGGCCGGGCGGTCGGCAGAGCGCGTAGGCCTCCCGCGCGCCCGCGTTCAGCGCGTCGGCGCCCGCGATCGCGCATTGCGCGGAGGCGTAGGCCGCCTGGAAGGTACCGGGACCGATCGGGGCGCTGCCGTCCGCGATGTAGCGCCCGGCCCGCGCCAGCACGCCGCGCAGGGCGTTCGGCTCGCGCACGAAGATGTTCGAGACCACCTCGTCCCCCCAGTCTGGGCCGAGCGCCGTCCAGTCCGCGTGCGCGTCCTGCAGGAAGCGCAGGTAGTCCATCCCGTGCACGGCGAGGATCGGGCCTGCGCCGGCGTCGGGCGGCTCCGCCACGGGGAAGCCGAGGTCGCGCACCGCGGCGAGCAGCGCCGGCTCGCGGGCGGGCACCTCCTGCGGCTCGCGCATCTGCCCGCGGGAGAAGTAGCTGCGCGGGTGGTGGAGCGCTTGGTCGGGGTGGTGGAAGGTCTTCATCCGGTCCTCCTCTCGGGGCTCAGGCCGCGCGCAGCATCTGGCGCTCGCGCGGGGCCCGTAGCGCCAGGACCGAGACCAGCGAGATCGCCGCGATCGCGCTGAACAGGAGGGCCAGCGGCCACCACGCGCCGCCGGCCCGCTCGGCGAGGATCGTGCCGAGGATCGGGGTGAGGCCGCCGAAGATCGCGCCGCTGAGCTGGTAGGCCATCGAGATGCCGGTGTAGCGCGTGCGGGTCGGGAAGGCGTCGCTGACGTAGCCCGCGATCACCGCGTAGAAGGCGCCGAGCCCGGCCACCGCGAGGCCGACGCCGAGCGTGAGGCCGGTGAGCGTGCCCTGATCGACCAGGGTGAACATCGCGTAGGGGGTGAGCACCGAGACCGCCGCGGTGGCGACGAGGAAGCGGTGCACGCCGACCCGCTCGGCGATGTAGGCCGAGAGCGGCGTGATCAGGAACTGCATCACCGAGACGATCAGCAGGCAGTCGAGCACGAGGGCGCGCGGGATCTTCAGGTAGGTCGTCGTGTAGGCGATCATGAACGTGTTGGTGAAGTAGAAGCCCGCGATGCCGAGCACGTTGGCGCAGATCGCCAGCGCCAAGAGGCCCGGCGCGCCGCGCAGCACCTCGCCGAGCGGGGGCGCCGCCGCCTGCGCCTGCGCGAGCCGGCGCCGCCGCTCGGCGAGGAAATCGGGCGATTCGCTGACGCCGAGCCGGATGGCGAGCCCCACCACCAGCATCACGGCGCTGAACCAGAACGGCACCCGCCAGCCCCAGGCGAGGAAGTCGGCGTCCGGCAGGGTGGTGACCAGCTTGAACATCAGCATCGACAGGATCAGCCCCGCCGGGCTGCCGAGCTGCGCGAAGGAGGCGAAGAAGGTGCGCCGGTCCCGGGTCGGCGCGTGCTCGCCCGCCATCAGCACCGCCCCGCCCCACTCGCCGCCGACCGCGATGCCCTGGACGAGGCGCAGGGCGACCAGCAGCACCGGCGCCCAGATGCCGGCAGTCTCGTAGGTCGGCAGGCAGCCGATCAGCACCGTGACGACGCCCATCATCAGCAGGGTGATGATCAGCGAGGTCTTGCGCCCGACCCGGTCGCCGAGATGGCCGAACACCGCCCCGCCGAGCGGCCGCGCCAGGAAGCCGACCGCGAAGGTGCCGAAGGCCGCAAGCGTCCCGTAGAACCCATCGACCTGCGGGAAGAACAAGCGGCCGAAGACCAGGGCGGCGGCGGTGCCGTAGACGTAGAAGTCGTACCACTCGATCATCGTGCCGACGAAGGCGGCGATGGATGCGCGCACCGGTTGGTGCACGCCGTCTGAAGCCTGTGCCA
>NZ_LSIX01000472.1:0-8162 GCF_001556475.1 Methylobacterium sp. CCH5-D2
ACCGCCAGCATGTTGAGCAGCTTCGTCACCGAGCCCTGCGAGATCGCCGTCACGCTGGAGGACGGGTCGGCGTTGAGGGCCTGGAACTTCTGGTAGGTCTTGTCGTCGTAGATCTCGTTGAGGTGCTTCAGCTCGGTGAGACTGAACTTGCCGGCATATTCCTTGGAGAGACCCTCGACCATCACCTCGCGCTGGCGGTCGAACTCGGCGTTGAGTTCCTTGCGCACGGCGTCGGCCTTCTGGTCGGGCATCGCCGCCACGGTCTTCTCCAGGGCCGCGCCGAAGCCGGTCTGCAGGTTCTTGATCAGGGTCTTCGAGACGAGGGTCTTGGCCTCCGCGATCTTGTCGGCAGCCTCGTCGGCGCGCGCGGCGAGCGGCAGCGCGAGGGCGGTCGTCAGGCAGAGGGTGGCGATGAGGCGCGTCATCTGAAGCGTTTCTCCCATGAGGCTTCGGTTCCGCCTTGCTCGGCGGTCGCGTCGGCCTCTAGCAGCGTTTGGCACGCGAGGGGAGCGGCCGGCCCGGCCGCTCCCGCGACCGTCAGACGCGCTCGATGATGGTGGCGGTGCCCATGCCGGCGCCGATGCAGAGCGTGACCAGAGCCCGCTCCTTGCCGGTGCGCTCCAACTCGTCCAGCACCGTGCCCAGGATCATCGCGCCGGTGGCGCCGAGCGGGTGGCCGAGCGCGATGGCGCCGCCGTTGACGTTGACCTTCGCCGGGTCGAGGTCGAAGGCCTGCTGGAAGCGCAGCACCACCGAGGCGAAGGCCTCGTTGATCTCGAACAGGTCGATGTCCGCGACGCTCATCCCGGCCCGGGCGAGCACCTTGTGGGTCACGTCCACGGGCCCGGTCAGCATCAGGGCGGGGTCGGAGCCGATGTTGGCGAAGGCCCGGATGCGGGCGCGGGGGCGCAGGCCCGCCGCGTCGCCCGCCTCGCGCGAGCCGATCAGCACGGCCGCGGCGCCGTCCACGATGCCCGACGAGTTGCCCGCGTGGTGGACGTGGTCCACCGCCTCGACATCCGGGTGCGCGTCGGTCGCCACCGCGTCGAAGCCGCCCATCTGGCCCATCTGCACGAAGGAGGCCTTCAAGGAGGCCAGCGACTGCATGTCGGTGGAGGGCCGCATGTGCTCGTCGCGGTCGAGCAGCGTGATGCCGTTGACGTCCTTGACCGGGACGACGGCATTGCGGAACAGCCCCTCCTCCCACGACCTGGCGGCGCGCTTCTGGGATTCGACCGCGTAGGCGTCGCAATCGGTGCGGGAGAAGCCGTACTTCGTGGCGATGAGGTCGGCCGAGACGCCCTGGGGCATGAAGTAGGATTTCACCGCGATGGCCGGATCCACCGGCCAGGCCCCGCCGGAGGCGCCGAGGCCGACGCGGCTCATCGATTCCACCCCGCCGCCGACCGTCATGTCGTGCTGGCCGGCCATCACCTGGGCGGCGGCGAAATTCACCGCGTCGAGGCCCGAGGCGCAGAAGCGGTTGATCTGCACGCCCGGCACGTGGGTGCCGTAATCGGCAACGAGGGCGGCGGCGCGGGCGATGTCGCCGCCGGCCTCGCCGACGGGATCGACGCAGCCGAGCACCACGTCGTCCACCCGCTTCGTGTCGAGGGCGTTGCGCTCCTTGAGCGCGCGGAGCGCCGTCTCGGCGAGGCGCAAAGCCGTCACCTCGTGCAGCGCGCCGTCGGGCTTGCCGCGGCCGCGGGGCGTGCGGACGTGGTCGAAGATGTAGGCCTCGGGCATCTGATTCTCCTTGCACCGCCCCGCTCACGAGCAGGTCTCGGCGCCTCTTGGCACAGGTGCGGGCAGCGCCCGCCCGATCTCTTCAGATCTCGATGTCGCCGAGGCGGCGGTCGAGTTCGGCGACGTGGGCGCGCCAGGCATCCCCGTTCGCCGTGTCGGCCCACAGCTCCGCGAGTTCCGAGCCGTCATCCGTCACGCGGGCGAGCGCCGCGCGGGCCTGGCCGATCAGGCGGACGCCATCGTTGCGCAGAACGATCCGCCGGTCGAGAGCACCGTCGCTGTCGAACGATCCCATGCCCCAGCTGCCCATCGGCCGGGATCCCGTCAGAAGGCCTCGGCGGAGAGCGCCATCGTCGTGTCCGAGCCGGCCTTGATCCGCGCGAACCGCAGGGACGTCTCGGGCAGCATCCGCTCCATGTAGAAGCGGCCGGTGACGAGCTTGGCCTCCATGCGGGCATCGCCGGACTTGGCGGAGGCCGCCTTGGCGATGCGCGCCCACATGTAGCCGATCGCCACGAGGCCGAGGAGGTGCATGTAGTCGGTCGCCCCCGCGCCCGCGTTGTCGGGCTTGGCCATCGCGTTCTGCATGAACCACATGGTGGCGCCCTGCAGGTCGTTGAGCGCGGCCTGGAGCGGGGTGCAGAAGGGCTTCAGCGCCTCGGTCTCGTTGTGGTCCTTGATGAAGGTCTGGACCTCGCCGAGGAAGGTCATCATCGCCCGGCCGCCGTCGCGGGGGAGCTTGCGGCCGATCAGGTCCATGGCCTGGATGCCGTTGGCGCCCTCGTAGATCATGGCGATGCGGGCGTCGCGCACGAACTGCGACATGCCCCATTCCTCGACGTAGCCGTGCCCGCCGAACATCTGCTGCGCCTCGACCGCGTTGGCGAAGCCGCGATCGGTCAGCACGCCCTTCACCACCGGGGTCATCAGGCCGAGCTGGTCGTCCGCGGCCTGGCGCTGCTTCGCATCCTCCGAGCGGTGGACGATGTCGGATTGCAGCGCGGTCCAGAGAACCAGCGCGCGGGCGCCCTCGTTGAAGGCGCGGATGCCCATCAGGGTCCGGCGCACGTCCGGATGGACGATGATCGGGTCGGCGGCCTTGTCGGGCGCCTTGGCGCCGGTCAGCGCGCGGCCCTGGAGCCGGTCCTTCGCGTAGGCCACCGCATTCTGGTAGGCGACCTCGGACTGGCCGAGGCCCTGGACGCCGACCGCGAGGCGGGCCTCGTTCATCATCACGAACATCGCGTTGAGGCCGCGGTTGGCCTCGCCGACGAGCCAGCCCTTGGCCCCGTCGTAGTTCATCACGCAGGTCGAGTTCCCGTGGATGCCCATCTTGTGCTCGAGCGAGCCGCAGGAGACGCCGTTGCGCTCGCCCACGGAGCCGTCCGGATTCACTAGGAACTTCGGCACCACGAAGAGCGAGATGCCCTTCGTGCCGGCGGGCGCGCCCTCGATCCGGGCGATGACGAGGTGGACGATATTCTCGGAGAGGTCGTGCTCGCCCGCCGAGATGAAGATCTTGGTGCCGGTGAGGCTGTAGGAGCCGTCCGCGTTCGGCACCGCCTTGGTCTTGAGCAGCCCGAGATCCGTGCCGCAATGCGGCTCGGTGAGGTTCATGGTGCCGGTCCAGCCACCCGCGACCATGTTGGGGATGTAGGTCCGCTTCTGCTCCTCGGAGCCGTGCACGAGGAGCGCGGCGACGGCGCCCTGCGTCAGGCCCGGATACATGCCGAGCGCGAGGTTGGCGCCGGAGACGAATTCCTGCATCGCGGTGTTGAGGGTGTGGGGCAGGCCCTGGCCGCCGAACTCCTCGGGTACGGAAAGCCCCATCCAGCCGCCCTGCGCGTAGGCGTCGTAGGCTTGACGGAAGCCCTTCGGGGTCGTGACCGAGCCGTCCGGATGCCGGGTGCAGCCCTCGAGGTCGCCCGCGCGGTTGACCGGGGCGAACACCGTTTCGGCGAGCTTGGCGCCCTCTCCCAGCACCGCCTCGACCACGTCCGGCGAGGCCTCGGCGAAGCCCGCGAGATTCGCGTGGTTGTGGAAGCCGAGCACGTCGTTGAGGAGGAACAGGGTGTCCTCGACGGGGGCGCGATAGCTCGGCATGTGCTCTCCTCCGATGGCGACTTGCGATGGCGGCTTACAGGGTCGAACCGAACCCCTGCCGCTCGATAGTTCATATCTAAACTATCTGGCCGCCGGGCCGCAAGGGGTGGCGGCTGACAACCGGTCCGAACCTGTCGCACGGTTCACGTTTCCGGGACCTCGATCAGGAACCGCTCGACGGTCTGGCAGACCACGATGTCGGGCCCGAGCCTCTCCACGAGCCCCGCCGGAACGTGGGCGTGCCACACGAAGTGGTAGCTCCGGAACCAGCGCGCGAACCACCACGACATCCGGCCCTGGTGGACTTCGGCGGGTCCGCAATAGGAGTTTCCGAGCACCAGGAGGCTGGCGTCGATCGGCGCGTCCGGATTCCGCCACGACTGGCTGAAGCCGACATGCCCGCCCGGCGCCGGCCTGTGGAATGTCAGCTCCGCGCGGCCGAAGGCGAAACCGGGCGCGCCCGGATCCGTCTCCCGGCGCAGGTCGAGGATCGGCACGCCGAAGAATCGGAGCGCCAGATCGCCGGATGCCGCCCGCCGCGTGCCGAAGTCCGGCTCGGGGCCGGCCGGCAGGCCGAGATGTTCGAGGATCGCCCGGAACGCCGTCCAGGTGCCGTAGGGCGAGAGGTGCGAGTCGGTCTTCAGCACCGTCTCGGCGGGATCCCGCACGTTTCCGAGGGCGTGCCGGGCCGAGACGTAGCAGGCGGCGGCTCCGGGCTCATGCCGAAGCCCGGCCTCGATGCCGCGCAGGATCGCCCCGGGCGTCCGCACGGGATGCGGGAACAGGTGCGGCAGAAGGGTCAGCGTCTCCGGAAGGATCACCTGGGCGTAGCGGGCGCCCGCCGCCTCGAGGCGCGCGCGCCTTCGCGCCATCAGCGCGACCCACGCTGCCGCGAGCGCACGCGGGCGGGGGTCGTCGTCGGTGCGGGCGTACTCCTCCAACAGCCGATTGCGGCCGCCGACGAGAAAGATCTGGCCGTCCCGCCCGAGCAGCGCGGCCCCGTCCCCCGAGCGGGTGCCGACCGGCACGAGCAACGGCGCCAGGGCACGCGAGGGGTCGCTCACCGGCTCGCCGGCCGTCCGGTCGAAGAGCGCCCGCGCCCGGCCCAGCGTGCCCGCCGCCGACAGGCCGGGATGGTTCGCGGCGCCCTCCCCCAGCAGGGCGCGCAATCGCTCCAGCGTGGCCGCGTGGGCGGGCTCGGGGAGCGCGGCGACGTGGTCGAGAAAGTCGAGCGCCGCGCGCGCGCGAAGCGCCTCGGCGAGATCGGGCGCCAGCGGGATGCGGGCGAGCGGTCGTCCGTCCCGCATCAGGTGGACGGTGAGGTCGCCGGAGGCCAGATCGCGCGCGACGTGGCCGCCGTCCACATGGACGGCGAAGCTCAGGCGCGCGCCGTCCGGGCCGACGGGCGCGATCGCCACCGTGAGCCCGACCCGCAGCCCGACGCGGTAGACGCCGATCACGGGCGTCGCGCGGTCGGCCCAGACGTCGGCCCGGACCCAGCCCGTCAGGTCGTCGCCCGGCCAGGCGCCCTCGACCGCGCCGATCCGCTCCGCCTCGAGGCCGCGGCGGCGCCAAGCCCGATACAATCGACGCCCGCCCGCCTCCAGGGCGGTGAGCAGTCTTCGCGGCCGGATGAGATCGGGGAGACGGGAGAGCATCTGAGATGGATCGGGCGCGTGCAGCATTTCGTCCGGCGGCGTACGAGCCGCAGCGGTCTTAACCGGGTGTTTACCAAGAAAGTTAATGGTCCGTGCTCGAAGACCCGCATGCCCCGCCCGATCCGCGCACGACGCACGGATCGGGAGGACCAGCTGCCGCACGCCGTTCGAGGCAGGCCAGGATGACACGCACCGCGAAGCCGGATTTCCACAGCTTCGATCCCGACGTGCTCGAAGCGGCTCGCGACGTCGCGCGCAGGGCGGGCATTCCCCTCGAGGAATGGATCGCCCGGAACGTGCCCCAGGGCGGCCCGCGCCGCCGCCGCCCCGGCGACCAGCCCCGCAAGGCGGAGCGGGCGGCCGAGGAAGCCGGGCGCTTCCGGCCCGGCCGTCCCCAGGGGGCCGCCGACACGCGCCGGCCCTTCGCGGCGGGGGACGCCGACGAGGGCGCGCTCGCGGCCCTGATGGCCCGCCTCGACGGGCTGGACCGCAACCTCGCCGACGAGCGGCGCGCGGCCGAGACCGCGGCGAGCCGGCGCCTGGAGGAGATCGAGCACCGCCTGACGCGCGCGCTCGATGCCGGCGCGGCGCCCGTCGAGAAGGTCACCGAGCGCCTCGGCGACATCGAGCGGCGGATGTCCGAACTCGGCGACAAGGTCGCCGCCGCGCGTCCCTATCCGCGCCGCGGCCGCGGCCCGGCGGAGATGCGCGAGGCGGTCGAGGAGATCCGGCAGCGCCAGCGCGCGCTGGGCGAGCACCCCGTGCAGCCCCGCCGCGCCGCGGATGAGCCCAACGTCGTCGCGGGCATGCGCCGGGACCTCGCGCGGCGACTCGATGCCGGCCTGCACGAGGACCTGATGATCGACACCGCCGAGGCGGTGTCCCAGTTGCAGCGCGAGACCCTGCGCCTGCGCGAATCGATCGGCGGCCTCGCCACCAGCCGCGACGTCGGTGCGCTGGAGCAGGCGATGATCTCGCTCGCGACCAACGTCGAGCGGGCCCAGCCCTCGGCGGATCTCGTCGCCATCACGGCCCCGATCGAGTCGATCCGCGAGCATGTCGAGCGTCTGGCCGGCGAAGTCGCCGACAACGTGCACGGCCGCGTGGCCGACGAGGTGACGCGCCTCGCAGCGCGCCTCGACAGCGTCGCCGCCGCGGGCCCGGGCTCGGACGGGCGCGCGCTCGACACCCTGTTCCAGGAACTCGACGAGATCCGCCGCCTGCTCGGCACCCTGGCCGGGCCGGAGCGGATCCAGAGCCTCGCCCAGGGGATGCAGGCGATCAGCGCCCAGATCGCGCAGCTCCAGGAAGCCGCCAGGGAAGCCGCGAAGGCCGACGACAGCGCGACCCTGCGCCCGCTCCTCGAGGAGATCCGCAGCGGCCTCGGCGCCCCGGCTCCGGCCGCCTTCATCGATCAGATGCGGGCGATGGCCACGAAGCTCGACGCGCTCCACGAGCGGGCGGGCGGCCAGGATCCCGCCGAGTCGCGCAGGATCCTCGGCCGCATCGACGCGCTGGCCGACAAGGTGGAGCAGGCGAGCACCCGGCCCGTCGACGACCTGATCGGCCGTCTCGAAGGGCTGAGCGACAGGCTCGGCGAACAACTCGGCGAACGGGCGGGAGAGGGCCGGGGCGACGGCCTGCGCGGAGGCGCGCTGACGGGCGACGCGTTCGCCTCGATCCAGGCCATGCTCAGCAACCTCGCCGAGAAGGTGGACCGTGTCGGCGACCGGGCGGGCGACCGCGCCGGCTCGGACGGGCTCGACGCGCTGGAGAAGCAGGTTCTCACCCTCGCCAAGCGCCTCGAGTCCCGCGGCGCCGATCCGGCGCTGACGAGCCTTGAGCGCAGCATGGGCGACCTGCTGGCCCAGGTTGCCGCCCTGCGCGAGCAGGCGCCCGACGCGGACGCACTCGAGCGCGCGGCCCGCGAGGCGGTCTCCGCCGGCCTGGCCGACCGCGCGGGTCCGCAGGACCGTGGCGAGATCGGCCTGCTGCGGGCGGGCCTCGCCGACCTGCAGGCCCGGCAGAGCGCCTCCGACCAGCGCCTCGGCGCGATGCTCGACGGCGTCCAGTCGGCCCTCGACCGCCTGATGAGCCGCCTCGACCCGGCCGCCGAGCCGGGCAGCGCCCTCGCGGCGGGCCCGCGTCCGCCGAGCCTGGACGAGCAGCTGATGGCCTCCACGGCCGCCGACCTCGCCCGGGGCGAGGCCGAGCGCCGCCGCCGCCCGGAGATGAAGCGGGCGGCGCCCGCCGCGCATCCCAGCGACGAGTTGCTCGAACCCGGCGCGGGCCGGCCGCAGCGCGAGGTCCAGGGCCGCACCCTGCCGGAGGCCGGACCACGGCCGGCCCGCGGCCTGCGTGAGGAGCCGGCCGCTGGCGACGACGGCGCCGGAGACATCAAGACGAGCTTCATCGCCGCGGCCCGGCGCGCCGCGCAGGCGGCCCAGGCGGAACTCGCGAGCGAGGCGGCGAGCGAGCGGCGCGACCTGCGCCTCGGCGCCCGGCTCGAGAAGCCCGGGATCCCGGGAGCGGCGCCGGCCGGCGGACGCTTGGCGCGGCTGCGCGCCGAGATCGATCGCCGCCGCCGTCCGATCCTGCTCGGCCTGGCGGCGATCGTGCTGGCGCTCGGGGCCCTGCAGGCGATCGGCACCCACA
>NZ_LSIX01000473.1:0-18246 GCF_001556475.1 Methylobacterium sp. CCH5-D2
CTCGTGGGCTCGGAGATGTGTATAAGAGACAGGCGGAACCGCGAAGACCCCTCCGTAGGGCCCGGGGCCCTCACCCTGTCCCTCTCCCGCACGGGAGAGGAGACTTGCACCTCGTTCGGACGATGGGTGAATACGATAGCCCGCAGAGGGTGGGCGCTTGAGCCTCAGACTTCGACCACCTGCACGTGGCAGGCGGGCTTCTTGCCCCAGGCCTCGTTGACGGCGGTGCGGACGGCCCGGTCCACCGTCTTCTCGACGCCCTCCGAGTCCTTCAGCTTGCCCTTCGACATCTTGGCCAGCGTGTCGGTGACCGCATCGACCACAGCCTCGATCAGCGGCTCGCCGGTGCGGCCGCGGTTCGGCAGGCCGATGATGTCGATGGCGGGCTCGCCCAGCACCACGCCGTCCTCGTCGATGGCGATGGCGACCGAGACGAGGCCGGCCTGAGCGAGCTTGCGCCGCTCGGGGATCGCCCGGTCTTTGTCGTCGATCAGGACGTTGCCGTCCTTGAACAGCCGGCCTGCCTTGACGTGCGTGATCACCTCCGGCTTGCCGGGCGCCAGCCGGATCAGGCTGCCGTTGCGCGCCTTGACCACGTTCTGCACGCCCTGCGCCCGGGCGAAGCGGGCGTGCTCGTCGAGGTGGAGCGCCTCGCCGTGCACGGGGATCGCGGTGCCGGGCCGGGTCCAGGCGTACATCTGGGCCATCTCGTCCCGGCGCGGGTGGCCGGAAACGTGGACGAGCTCGGTGCGGTCCGTGATGACCTCGACGCCCTGCTCGATCAGGTCGTTAATGATCGAGCCGACGTCCCGCTCGTTGCCGGGGATGGCGCGCGAGGAGAAGATCACCCGGTCGCCGCCCGCGAGCTGGATGTCGGGATGGTCGCGGCGCGAGACGCGGGCGAGCGCCGCGCGCGGTTCGCCCTGCGAGCCGGTGAGCAGCGCCACGACCTTCTCGCGCGGCAGGCTCTTCCAGGAATCGGCGCGGCGGAAGTCCGGCAGGCCGTCGAGGTAGCCGCACTCGCGGGCGACGTCGATCACCCGGTCCATGGCGCGGCCGACCGCGATCACCTCGCGGCCGCAGGCCTGAGCGGCCTCGGCGACCGCGCGGATGCGGGCGACGTTCGACGCGAAGGTCGTGACTGCGACGCGGTGGGGCGCCTCGGCAACGATCCGGCGCAGCGTCTGCGAGACCTCGGCCTCGGAGGGCGAGAAGCCCTCTCGGACCACGTTGGTCGAGTCGCAAACGAGCGCCAGGATGCCCTCGTCGCCGAGCGCGGTGAACGCCTCCGGCGAGGTGACCGAGCCGGCGACCGGCGTCGGGTCGATCTTCCAGTCGCCGGTGTGCACGACAAGGCCTGCCGCCGTCCGGATCGCGATGGCGTTCGATTCCGGGATCGAGTGCGAGACCGGCACGAATTCGAGGTCGAACGGCCCGACCGTTACCCGCCGGCCCGGCTTCACCTCACGCAGCTCCACCTTTGGGGCGCCCGGCTCGCCGAGGCGGCGGGTCTCGAGCAGGTTCTTGGCGAAGCGCGTCGCGTAGACCGGAACCTTCAAGCGCGGCCAGAGCTCGCTGATCGCACCGATATGGTCCTCGTGCGCGTGGGTAATGAAGATCCCGAGAAGGTCCTTGCGGCGCTCCTCAATGAAGCTGAGATCCGGGAACATCAGGTCGATGCCGGGCATCGCCTCCTCGCCCGCGAAGCCCATGCCGCAATCGACCATGATCCACTTGCGACCCTTCTCGGGGCCGAAGCCGTAGAGGGCCGCGTTCATCCCGATCTCGCCCACCCCGCCGAGTGGCAGGAAGACGAGTTCGTCCTGTTTCGTTGTCATCGTTCGTCCAACCTCACGCCGCCGTTGCGGCCGTTCCAAAATGCACTTCGCCGGCCGTCACCAGCCTGCGTGCACCGTCCGGGGCGGACATGACGAGCCGCCCCCCCTCGTCGATCTCCTCAAACCGCCCGCGCACGGTCTCCGTGCCGATGCGGACCGCGACGGGCTGACCCAGCCCCGCGGCGCGTGCGAGCCAGCGCCCGCGAATCCCGTTGAACCCGCGCCCGCCATCCCAGGCGCGCGCGGCCCCGGCCAGCCGGTCGGCCAGAAGTTCCAGCACCGTCTCCGCGTCGGTCGCGTATCCCGCGCCCTGAAGCGAGACGGCCCGGTCGGCGAACGCCACCGGCACAGCGGCCACGTTGACGCCGAAGCCGATCACGAGCGTGCGGCGCCCGCCCGGCAGCGTCTCGGCCTCTAGGAGGATGCCAGCGAGCTTCGCATTACCGCAAAGAACGTCGTTCGGCCACTTGAGACGGAAAGATCGGTCCGCGGCGGCCGGATCACAGACCGGCGCGGTGCCGCAGGCCGCCTCTATGGCCTCGATCAGGGCGACGCCCGCCACGAAGCCCAGCGTCGCGAGGCGCTCCGGATCGAGGCCGGCGGCCGGCCAGAGCACGCTCGCCGCGAGGTTGCCGGGGAGCGAGGCCCAGGCGTTCCCGCGCCGGCCCCGTCCCGCCTCCTGGACCCGTGCAGCGATCCAGAGCGGCCCGGTCTCGCCGGCCCGTGCCACGGCCAACGCCTCCGCGTTGGTCGAGCCGAGGCGCTCATGGACGTGGAGGCGGTGTCCGTCGGCCCGGGCGGCTGCGCCCAGGCGGTATCCGGTGCGCGTCAGAACAGCGACCTCGCCGCCGCCTCGGCCGCGCCGCGGAGCGGGGCCGGCAACACGAAGAACAGGATCACGACGACGCTCGACAGGGCGAGCACGATGCGCAGGCCCGGGGCCATGGCCTCGTAGGGCGCCTTCGGCTCGTCGAAATACATGATCTTGACGATGCGCAGGTAGTAGTAGGCCCCGACCACGCTGGTCACCACGCCGATCACCGCGAGGGTGAAGAGCTTCGCCTCGATGGCGGCGGCGAAGACGTAGAACTTGCCGAAGAACCCGGCCAGCGGCGGGATACCGGCGAGCGAGAACATGATCATGGCGAGCAGGAAGGCCAGCCACGGATGGGTGCGCGAGAGGCCCGACAGGTCCTCGATCGTGTCGAACATCTCGTTCCGGCGGCGCAGCGACAGGATGATCGCGAAGGCGCCGAGCGTCATGGCGAGGTAGATGATCATGTAGATCACCACGCCGAAGATGCCCTGCTCGGTGCCCGCCGCCAGACCAATCAGCGCGTAGCCGATGTTGCCGATCGACGAGTAGGCCATCAGGCGCTTGATGCTGCGCTGGCCGATCGCCGCGAAGGAGCCGAGCGCCATCGAGGCGATCGAGATGAAGACGACGATCTGCTGCCAGATCGCGGTGACGTCCGGCAGCGCGCCGATGAAGATCCGCACCGTCATGGCGACGGCGGCCATCTTCGGCGCCGAGGCGAAGAACGCGGTCACCGGCGTCGGGGCGCCCTCGTAGACGTCGGGCGTCCACATGTGGAACGGCACGGCCGACATCTTGAAGGCGACGGCGGCAGCCACGAACACGATGCCGAGCACGATGCCGAAGCCGGCATTGCTCTCGTTCAGCGCCGAGACGATCCCCGGGAACGAGACGGTACCGGTGAAGCCGTAGATCAGCGACGAGCCGTAGAGCAGCATGCCGGACGAGAGGGCGCCGAGCACGAAGTACTTGAGGCCGGCCTCCGTCGAGCGGAGGTCGTCGCGGTGGAACGAGGCGATCACGTAGAGGGCGAGCGACTGCAGCTCGAGGCCGAGATAGAGCGCGATCAGATCGTTGGCCGAGACCATCACCATCATGCCGATGGTGGAGAGCACGACGAGGATCGGGAACTCGAACCGGTCGATGCCTGCGCGCTGGAAGTAGTCGCGCGAGAGCAGGATGGTGGCGGCCGAGCCGAGCAGCACCAGCGCCTTCATCACCTTGGAGAACCCGTCCTGGATGAAGGAGCCCGAGAGCGTCGTCACCTTCACTCCGGGCGCCTGCGAGACCACCACGCAGAAGGCCAGCAGGAGCAGCAGGAGCGCGCCGACATTGACGCCCTCCACCGACTTCTCGCCCCGGAAGGCGCCGTAGAGGATCAGCACCATCACGCCGGCGCTGAGTATGATCTCAGGCAGGAGCGGCGCCAGGGTGGGGAGCACGGAGTGAACTGTCGGCATCTCTGAATCTCAGCGCGCCAGCGGCAGCGCGTTGGCCGCGGTCTGCGTGGTCGAGAGGGCGGAGCGGATGCCCGTCATCAGGGCCTCCGTGGAGGGCGCGAAGGTGTCGAGGATCGGGGCCGGGTGCACGCCGTAATAGATCGTCAGGAAGACGAGTGGCGCCAGGATCAGCTTCTCGCGGTTGTCGAGGTCGAGGATGCCCTGCAGGTTCGGCTTCTCCAGCTTGCCGTAGATCACCCGGGCGTAGAGCCAGAGCGCGTAGCCCGCCGACAGGATGATGCCGAAGACCGAGAAGAAGGCCACCGTCGGGTTCGCCTTGAAGGCACCCATCATGGCCAGGAACTCGCCGACGAAGCCGGAGGTGCCGGGGAGGCCGACATTGGCCATGGTGAAGACCATCATGGCGACCGCGTAGAGCGGCATGCGCTTCACGAGGCCGCCATAGGCCGCGATCTCGCGGGTGTGCATGCGGTCGTAGACCACGCCGACGCCGAGGAAGAGCGCGCCCGACACGATGCCGTGCGAGATCATCAGGAACAGCGCGCCCTGGATGCCCTGCTCGTTCAGCGTGAACAGACCCAGCGTCACGAAGCCCATATGCGCCACCGACGAGTAGGCGATCAGCTTCTTGATGTCGGTCTGCATCATCGCTGTGAGCGAGGTGAAGATGATCGCGATCACCGAGAGGGCGAACACCAGCGGCGCGAACTCCTGGCTGGCGATCGGCAGCATCGGCAGTGAGATCCGGATGAAGCCGTAGCCGCCCATCTTCAGGAGGATGCCGGCCAGGATCACCGAGCCCGCGGTCGGCGCCTCGACGTGGGCGTCGGGGAGCCAGGTATGGACCGGCCACATCGGCATCTTCACCGCGAAGGAGGCGAAGAAGGCGAGCCAGAGCCAGGTCTGCATCTGCGCCGGGAAGCGGGTCTGCAGCAGGGTCGGGATGTCGGTCGTGCCGGCGTGCCAGTACATCGCCATGATGGCGAGGAGCATCAGCACCGAGCCAAGCAGGGTGTAGAGGAAGAACTTGAAGCTCGCGTAGATGCGCCGCTTGCCGCCCCAGATGCCGATGATGAGGAACATCGGGATCAGGCCTGCCTCGAAGAACAGGTAGAATAGCACCAGGTCGAGGGCGCAGAACACGCCGATCATCGTCGTCTCGAGGACGAGGAAGGCGACGAAGTACTCCTTCACGCGGTGCTCGATGGAGTGCCACGACGCGCCGATGCAGAAGGGCATTAGGAAGGTCGTGAGCAGCATCAGCGGCATCGAGAAACCGTCGAGGCCGAGCTTGAAGCGGATGTTCTCGGCGAGCCACGCGTGGTTCTCGACGAGCTGGAAGCTCGGCGAGGCGGCGTCGTAGCGGCCCCAGGCCACCAGCGAGAGCAGGAAGGTGATGATGGTCGTGGCGAGCGCGGCCCAGCGGGCGTTGCGCTTCACGCTGGCCTCGTCGCCGTTCAGCGTGAGGATGAAGGCGGCGCCGCAGAGCGGGACGATCAGCAGGCCGGAGAGGATGCCGAGGCCGAACATCAGTGCGCACCCCTGGGGAGACCGGTCATCATGTACCAGCTGATCAGGCCGGCGACGCCGATCAGCATGACGAAGGCGTAGTGGTAGACGTAGCCGGTCTGGAAGCGGACGACGCCGCGGGTCACGTCGATCACCCGGGCGGCGATGCCGTCAGGCCCGGCGCCGTCGATGGCGCGGCCGTCGACCTGCTTCCAGAGGAAGATGCCGAAGCCCTTGGCGGGACGCACGAAGATCCGATCGTAGAGCTCGTCGAAATACCACTTGTTGAGCAGGAAGCGGTACAGCGAGGGCTGCTGCTCGGCGAGCCTATGAGGAAGCTCGGGCCGGCGGATGTACATCCAGAAGGCCACGACGAAGCCGGCGAGCATCATCACGAAGGGCAGCGCGGCGACGAGGCCCGGCACGTTGTGGATGTCGTGCATGATGTGGTTGTCGGGCCCGTGCGCCAGGGCGTGGCCCCAGAAGGCGTCCATGCCCTCGCCGATGAACCTGTTCTTGAAGATCAGGCCGGCGAACAGCGCGCCGAAGGCGAGCACCGCGAGCGGGATCGTCATCACGAGCGGGCTCTCGTCGGGCGTGTGGGGCGCGTGGTCGTGGTGCTCCACGGCCGAGTGCGAGGCCGGCTCGATGTCGTGGCCCTTGTCGTCGTGGGCGACGCCCTCGTGGTGGCCGGGCGCGCCGTCCGCCTCGTGCGCGGTCGCCGAATGGGCGACGGCCGGGGCGTGGTGATCATCATGGCCGTGCGCGCCGTTATGCACCCAGCGGGCCGGGCCCTCGAAGGTCATGAAGAACAGGCGCCAGGAGTAGAACGAGGTGAAGAAGGCCGCGATCACGGTGGCGAAGAATGCCAGCGTGTGCCCGGGCCGCGTCGACATGTAGGCCGCCTCGATGATGGCGTCCTTCGAGTAGTAGCCGGCCGTGAACGGGAAGCCGATCAGCGCGAGCGTTCCGATCGCCATCATGGCGGTGGTGAAGGGAATGTAGGGGCGTAAGCTCCCCATGTTCCGCATGTCCTGCTCGTGGTGCATCGCGTGGATCACCGAGCCGGCCCCAAGGAACAGCAGCGCCTTGAAGAAGGCGTGCGTGAAGAGGTGGAACACGCCCGCCGCGTATGCGCCGACGCCGAGCGCCACGAACATGTAGCCGAGCTGCGAACAGGTCGAGTAGGCGATCACGCGCTTGATGTCGTTCTGCACGAGGCCGACGGTGGCGGCGAAGAAGGCCGTGATGCCGCCGATCACCGTGACGACGATGAGCGCGTTGGGGGCGAGTTCGAAGAGCGGCGACAGCCTCGCGACCATGAAGACGCCGGCGGTGACCATGGTGGCCGCGTGGATGAGCGCCGAGACCGGGGTCGGGCCCTCCATCGCGTCCGGCAGCCAGGTGTGCAGCAGGAACTGCGCCGACTTGCCCATCGCGCCCATGAACAGGAGCAGACAGGCCAGCGTGAGCGCGTGCCAGTCGTAGCCGAGGAAGTGGAAGGTCGCGTCCTTGAACTCGCCCACCCGCGGGAAGATGCCGTCGAAGCCGACGGCGCCGAACAGGACGAAGACGAGGAAGATGCCGAGCGAGAAGCCGAAATCGCCGACGCGGTTGACGATGAAGGCCTTCATCGCGGCGGCGTTGGCCGAGGGCTTCTCGTACCAGAAGCCGATCAGCAGGTAGGAGGCGAGGCCGACGCCCTCCCAGCCGAAGAACATCTGCACGAGGTTGTCGGCCGTCACCAGCATCAGCATGGCGAAGGTGAAGAGTGACAGGTAGGCGAAGAACCGCGGCCGGTGCGGGTCCTCGTGCATGTAGCCGATGGAGTAGAGGTGCACGAGCGTCGACACCGAGGTCACGACGACGAGCATCACCCGGGTCAGCGTGTCGATCCGGAAGGCCCAGTCGACCGTGAGGTCGCCGGCCGTGAACCACGTCGCGACCTGCACGCGGACGGCCTCGCCGCCCTCGATGAACACGCCCCAGGACAGGAGCGCCGCGAAGGCGAGGCAGGCGGTGGTGACGTACTCGCTCGCCCGCGCGCCGATGAGGCGGCCGAACAGCCCGGCGACGAGCGCGCCGATGAGCGGGAAGAAGACGATCGCGTGATACATCGTTCTCTTAGCAGTCCGGCCTCGGGGCGCGCGGAGGCATGCCGCGAACCCTCGGGTTTCAGGTCAGGGCGAGTCGGCTCTGGGCGCCTCTAGCCCTTCATCATGCTCACGTCCTCGACCGCGATGGAGCCGCGGTTGCGGAAGAACACCACCAGGATGGCGAGGCCGATGGCGGCCTCGGCGGCGGCCACGGTCAGCACGAAGAGCGCGAAGACCTGGCCGGTGATGTCGTTGAGGTGGGTCGAGAACGCCACGAGGTTGATATTCACCGCGAGCAGGATCAGCTCGACCGACATCAGGATTACGATGATATTCTTGCGGTTGATGAAGATGCCGAGCACGCCAAGCGTGAACAGGATCGCCGCGACGGTGAGGTAGTGGCTCAGGCCGATCATGGTGCTGTCCTCGCTCCTCAGACCTCGACGCCCTGGCGCGAGGGCACCTTGCGGTTCTCCACGGCCATGCCTTGCGTGCGGGCGTTCTGCACGGCGATGTTCTGACGCTTCACGCCGGGGCGGTCGCGCAGGGTCAGCACGATGGCGCCGATCATAGCGACGAGCAGGATCAGCCCGGCGAGCTGGAAGAAGTAGACGTACTCCGTGTAGAGCACCCGGCCGAGCGCGGCCGTGTTCGTCAGGTTCTCGGCAGCGGCCGGGTTGCCCAGCGGCGTCTGAACGAGGCCCGGATCGATGGTCCAGGAGCCTACAACCAGCAGGATCTCGATCAGGAAGATCACCCCGATCAGCGCGCCGACCGGCAGGTATTGCTGGAAGCCCTGGCGTAGCTCGGCGAAATCCACGTCGAGCATCATCACGACGAAGAGGAACAGCACCGCGACGGCGCCGACATAGACGACCACCAGGATCATGGCCAGGAACTCGGCGCCCATCAGGACGAAGAGTCCTGCGGCATTCACGAAGGCGAGGATCAGGAACAGAACCGACGCCACGGGGTTTCGGGAGGCGATCACCATGAACCCGGAGGCGATGGCGACCCCCGCGAACAGGTAGAAGAAGGCGGCTGCTGCGGTCATGCGCTTGTCAGGATCGGCCGCGCGGGGCGGCCCCTTCTGCCTCGTGGGTGGACACGGCCAGCGCGGGCTGGCCGTCCTATAGAACCGGGGTCCCCGCCACACAAGGCGCCGAGGAAGCTTGTCCCTGTCAGCGGTAGGGGGCGTCCATCGCGATGTTGCGGGCGATCTCGCGCTCCCAGCGATCGCCGTTCAGCAGGAGCTTCTGCTTGTCGTAGAGCAGCTCCTCGCGGGTCTCGACCGAGAACTCGAAGTTCGGACCCTCGACGATGGCGTCCACGGGGCAGGCCTCCTGGCACATGCCGCAGTAGATGCACTTCACCATGTCGATGTCGTAGCGCGTGGTGCGCCGCGTGCCGTCATTGCGGCGCGGGCCCGCCTCGATGGTGATGGCCTGGGCCGGGCAGATCGCCTCGCAGAGCTTGCAGGCGATGCAGCGCTCCTCGCCGTTCGGGTAGCGGCGCAGCGCGTGCTCGCCCCGGAAGCGCGGGCCGCGGTGGCCCATCTCGAAGGGGTAGTTGATCGTCGCCTTCGGCTTGAAGAAGTACTTCATGGCGAGGACGAACCCCGACACGAACTCCTTCAGGAGAAGGCTCCTGGCGACCTGATCGAGCTTCATGCCCGAATCTCCGATGTTGCTGTCACGCTCCCGGCGCGAGGCCGGTGAGCTTGAGGACGAAGGCGACGACGACGACCGAGATCAGCGAGAGGGGCAGGAACACCTTCCAGCCGAGGCGCATGAGCTGGTCGTAGCGGTAGCGCGGCACCATGGCCTTCACCATGGCGATCATGAAGAACAGGAAGCTCGCTTTAAGGGCGAACCAGATCAGGCCCGGTACCCAGGTGAAGGGCGCGAACGGGATCGGCGAGAGCCAGCCGCCGAGGAACAGCACGGTCCCGAGCGCACACATGGTCATGATGGCCACGTACTCGCCCAGCATGAAGAGCAGGTACGGCGTCGAGGAGTACTCGACCATGTAGCCGGCCACCAGCTCCGACTCGGCCTCCGGCAAGTCGAAGGGCGGGCGGTTCGTCTCGGCGAGCGCAGAGATGAAGAACACCACGAACATCGGGAACAGCCAGAGCCAGTACCACCCGAACAGGCCGAGGCTGGTGTCCTGCGCCATCACGATGCGCGAGAGGTTGAGCGAGCCGGCGCAGAGCAGGACGCAGATGATCACGAAGCCGAGCGAGACCTCGTAGGAGATCATCTGCGCGGCCGAGCGCAGCGCGCCCAGGAAGGCGTATTTCGAGTTCGAGGCCCAGCCGCCCATGATGACGCCGTAGACGCCCAAGCTGGAGATCGCGAAGATGTAGGTGATGCCGACGTTGATATCGGCGATCGCCCACCCTTCCGCGAGCGGGATCACCGCCCAGGAGGCGAGCGCCAGCGTGGCGAAGACGAGCGGCGCCAGCAGGTAGATGCCCTTGTTGGCGCCCGCCGGGATCACCGGCTCCTTGATCACGAACTTGATCAGGTCGGCGAACGACTGGAACAGGCCCCAGGGCCCGACCACGTTCGGGCCGCGGCGCAGCTGCACGGCCGCCCAGATCTTGCGGTCGGCGAGCAGCGCGTAGGCGATGAAGACAAGGAGCGCGGAGAGGAGTACGAGGCTCTTCAGCGCGATCAGGAGCACCGTCCCGACGATCTCGAGGGTTGTCATCGGCGGTGCTCCTACTCGGCCGCCTCGAGCGCGCGCCCGCGGGCGAGACTCGAACACTCGGCGAGTACCCGCGAGGCGCGGGCGATCGGGTTGGTGAAGTAGAAGTCGCGGACCGGCGACTGGAAGGCGCCGCGGGCGCCTTCCCCGCTTAAGGTCGCGAGGCGCTCGAGCGCGGCAGCGAGGTCGCTCCCGGCGACGCTGCCGACGGCCGCAAGGTGCGGGTGCTCGGCGTAGAGCGCGCGGCGCAGCGCAGTGAGCGAATCGTAGGGCAGCTTCTTGCCCAGCACGTCCGAGAGGGCGCGCAGGATCGCCCAGTCCTCGCGGGCGTCGCCCGGCGGGAAGCCGGCGCGGTTGGCCTGCTGCACGCGGCCCTCCGTGTTCACGTAGGTCGCGTTCTTCTCGGTGTAGGCGGCGCCCGGCAGGATCACGTCGGCGCGGGTGGCGCCGCGGTCGCCGTGGGTGCCCTGGTAGATCACGAAGGCGCCAGGCGCCACCTCGCACTCGTCGGCGCCGAGGTTGAACAGCACGTCCACGCCGCCGCCGACGATGCCGGCGAAGTCGAGACCGCCCTCCCCCGGCACGAAGCCGAGATCGAGCGCGCCGACGCGGGCCGCCGCGTTGTGCAGCACGCCGAAGCCGTTCCAGTCGGACGTCACCGCGCCGACGTCGCGCGCGAGCTGTGCCGCGGCGGCGAGCACGCCCGGCTGGTTCGCCGCAGACTCGCCGACGATGATCAGCGGATGGTTGGCGGCCTTCAGGGCCTCCAGGAAGCTGTGCTCGCCCCGCGTCAGGGCGGCGAGCGAATCGGGACCCGCGCCGATCTGGACGTGGGGGTAGGTCAGGTCGGCAGGCTCGCCGATCATGCCCACCGCGAGCGGGGCCATGCGCCAGCGCTTGCGGATGCGCACGTTCAGCATCGAGGCCTCGATGCGCGGGTTGGTGCCGACCAGCAGGATCGCGTCGGCCTGCTCGATGCCAGGAATGGTCGGGTTGAAGGTGTAGGCAGCCCGGCCCCAGGCCGGGTCGAGGCCGGTGCCGGCCTGACGGCAATCGATATTGGTGACGCCGAGCGAGCCCATCAGCTGCTTGAGCGCGAAAACCTCCTCGACGGCGGCGAGGTCACCCACCACGGCGCCGACGCGCTTCGGGTCGGCGCCCTTGAGCTTGGCGGCGATCGCCTGGAACGCCTCGCCCCAGGAGGCGGGGCGGAGCCGCCCGTTCTCGCGCAGGAAGGGGCGGTCAAGGCGCTGGAGGCGCAGCCCGTCCACGGCGTGGCGGGTCTTGTCGGAGATCCACTCCTCGTTGATCTCCTCGTTGACGCGCGGCTCGATCTGCATGACCTCGCGGCCGCGGGCGTCGACGCGGATCGCCGAGCCCACCGCGTCCATCACGTCGACCGACTCGGTCTTCGAGAGCTCCCAGGGGCGGACGTTGTAGCTCTGCGGCTTGTGCACGAGCGCGCCGACCGGGCAGAGGTCGGCGACGTTGCCCTGCAGCTCCGAGTTCATCGCCTGTTCGAGGTAGCTGGTGATCTCCATGTCCTCGCCGCGGCCGATCGCGCCGAGATCCGGCACGCCCGCGACCTCCGCCAGGAAGCGCACGCAGCGGGTGCAATGGATGCAGCGGTTCATCGCGGTCCGCACGAGCGGACCGATATACTTCTCCTCGACCGCGCGCTTGTTCTCGCTGTAGCGCGTCGAGTCGACGCCGTAGGCCATCGCCTGGTCCTGCAGGTCGCAGTGGCCGCCCTGATCGCAGATCGGGCAATCGAGCGGGTGGTTGATGAGGAGGAACTCCATCACCCCCTCGCGGGCCTTCTTCGTCCCGCCCGAGCGCGTCAGCACCTCCGGCGGCTCGCCGTTCGGGCCCGGGCGGCAATCCTTCACCGCGTAGGCGCAGGAGGCCACGGGCTTGGGCGCGCCCTTCAACTCGACCAGGCACATGCGGCAATTGCCGGCGATCGACAGCCGCTCGTGGAAGCAGAAGCGCGGGATCTCCGCGCCCGCGACCTCGCAGGCCTGGAGCAGCGTGTACTCGGCCGGGACGTCAACCTCGATGCCGTCGACGAGAATTTTCGTCATCTGTCTTTCTCGGGCTCGGACTGCGCGGGCGCGGGGCGGATCACTCCGCGGCCATCGGCACGGGGTCCGTGTGCGGGTTGGCGGTGTAGCGGTCGATCCGCTTCTCGATCTCGGGGCGGAAGTGCTTGATCAGGCCCTGGACCGGCCACGCGGCGGCGTCGCCCAGCGCGCAGATCGTGTGGCCCTCGATCTGCTTCGTGACCTCGAACAGCATGTCGATCTCGCGCTTCTGCGCGCGGCCCTTCGACATGCGGGTGAGGACGCGCCACATCCAGCCGGTGCCCTCGCGGCAGGGCGTGCACTGGCCGCAGGACTCGTGCTTGTAGAAGTACGAGATCCGGGTGATTGCCTCGACGATGTCGGTCGACTTGTCGAGGACGATGACCGCCGCGGTGCCAAGGCCTGAGCCGAGGCCGCGCAGGGTGTCGAAGTCCATCTTGGCGTCGATGATCTGCTCGGCCGGCACCAGCGGCACCGAGGAGCCGCCGGGGATCGAGCAGAGCAGGTTGTCCCAGCCGCCGCGCATGCCGCCGCAATACTTGTCGACGAGCTCCCGGAACGTGATCCCGAGCTCCTCCTCGACGTTGCAGGGCTTGTTCACATGGCCGGAGACGCAGAACAGCTTCGAGCCGGTGTTGTTCTTGCCGCCGAGGCCCGCGAACCACGCGCCGCCGCGGCGCAGGATCGTGCCGGCGACCGCGATCGACTCGACGTTGTTCACCGTCGTGGGGCAGCCGTAGAGGCCCATATTGGCCGGGAACGGCGGCTTCAGCCGCGGCATGCCCTTCTTGCCCTCGAGGCTCTCGATGAGGGCCGTCTCCTCGCCGCAGATATAGGCGCCCGCGCCGTGGTGCACGTAGATGTCGAAGGGGTAGCCGTGCACGTTGTCCTGGCCGACCAGCCGCGCCTCGTAGGCCTCGTCGACGGCCTTCTGGAGGGCGTGCTTCTCGGCGACGTACTCGCCGCGGATGTAGACGTAGCAGGCGTGCGCCCCCATCGCGAAGGAGGCGAGCATGCAGCCTTCGATCAGGAGGTGCGGGTCGTGCCGCATGATCTCCCGGTCCTTGCAGGTGCCGGGCTCCGACTCGTCGGCGTTGACCACGAGGTAGTGCGGACGCCCGTCCGACTTCTTCGGCATGAACGACCACTTGAGGCCCGTTGGGAAGCCGGCGCCGCCGCGGCCGCGCAGGCCCGAGGCCTTCATCTCCTCGATGATCCAGTCGCGGCCCATCTCCAGCAGGAACTTGGTGCCGTCCCAGGCGCCGCGCTTCTTCGCGGCATCGAGGCCCGGGGAGTGCAGGCCGTAGAGATTGGTGAAGATGCGGTCCTGATCGGAGAGCATGTCAGGTCCTCTCAGGCTTGGCGGGGGGCTTGGGTTTGCTGCGGCCCTTCGGCAGCTTCGGTGATTCCGCGTTGGGTGCGGGCTCGGAGGGCTCCTCCTCACCCGAGGCGACGGGCTGGGGCGGCGGCACGTCGCGCGGCAGCGACGACTGGGAGCCGGCCTCGGCGCCCGCGGGCTCCAGATCCTTGATGGCCTTCGGCTGGGACCCGGGTGCCTCGGATTTGCCGGCGGTGGAGTGCTCCTGGTCGGCAGCCTCGGCCCTGTCGCCGCCCTTCACCGGCGCCTCGCCGGCGGCCGCGCGCTGGGCCGGGGCATCGCTCGACGTGGTCTCGACCGCCCGGCCGGCATCGGGGCGTGCCGGCTTCGGATTTGTCGCCGCCTGCTGCTCGCTCGACGCGGCCTCGGACTTGCTGGCCTGGGCGCCCTCGTCCTTGCGCGACTCCTCGAAGCGCTTGCGCCACGCGCCGACGCGCGAGCCGTCGTAGAGGGTCGGGTCGGTGAGCGTGTTCGGGCCGCCCAGCGGCTCCGAGGCGTTGCGGTCGATCTGCGAGCCGACCTTGACCGGGCGGCCGGCCGCGAGGTCGTCCATCAGCTTGCCGAGAAGCTCGGGCGTCAGGTCTTCGTAGTAGTCCTGGTTGATCTGCACCATCGGCGCGTTGCAGCACGCGCCCAGGCACTCGACCTCGAGCCACGAGAAGGTGCCGGTCGGATCGACGTGGCCCGAGGGGCCGAGCCGCTGGTGCAGCATGTCCTTCAGCTCGCGCGCGCCGCAGGAATCGCACGGCACCGTCCCGCAGACCTGGATCCAGTAGCGGCCGACCGGCTCCAGCGCGAACATCGTGTAGAAGGTCGCGACCTCAAGCACGCGGATCGCCGGCATGCCGAGCTCCGCCGCGACCGCCTCGATGGCCTTCTGCGGCAGCCAACCGCCGTTCTGCTCCTGGGCGCGCCACAGGAGCGGGATCACGGCCGAGGCCTGACGACCTTCCGGGTACTTGGCGATCTGCCCCTTCGCCCACGCGGCGTTCTCCGGCGTGAACGCGAAGCTCTCGGGCTGCTCGGCGGCGGGGGCTAGTCTGCGGTTGGCCATCGTCTTGAAACCCTTCAGCCGCTCAGCGGTCCACCTCGCCGAAGACGATGTCGAGCGTGCCGAGCACGCAGGACACGTCGGCGAGAAGGTGCCCGCGGCACATCCAGTCCATCGCCTGGAGATGGGCGAAGCCCGGAGCGCGGATCTTGCAGCGGTACGGCTTGTTGGTGCCGTCCGAGACCAGATAGACGCCGAATTCGCCCTTGGGCGCCTCGACCGCGGCGTAGACCTCGCCGGCCGGCACGTGGAACCCTTCCGTGTAGAGCTTGAAGTGGTGGATGAGCGCCTCCATCGAGCGCTTCATCTCCCGGCGCGGCGGCGGCGCGAACTTGCCGTCCACCGAGGCGATCGGGCCCTGGCCGGCGGGCTCGCGCAGCTTGGCGCAGCACTGCTTCATGATCTTCACGGATTCCCGCATCTCCTCCATGCGGATCACCTGGCGATCGTAGGTGTCGCCGTTCTTCCCCACGGGGATGTCGAAATCCATCTCCTCGTAAGCCTCGTAGGGCTGCGACTTGCGCAGGTCCCACGGGATGCCGGAGCCGCGCACCATCACGCCCGAGAAGCCCCAGGCCATCGCCTCTTCGACCGAGACGATGCCGATATCGACGTTGCGCTGCTTGAAGATGCGCGAGCCCATGACGAGCGCGTCGAGGTCGTCCACCACCTGCAGGAAGGGGTCGCAGAAGGCGTCGATGTCGTCGATCAGCGCGGGTGGCAGGTCCTGGTGCACGCCGCCGGGGCGGAAGTAGTTGGCGTGCATCCGGGCTCCGGAAGCGCGCTCGTAGAAGATCATCAGTTTCTCGCGCTCCTCGAAGCCCCAGAGGGGCGGCGTGAGCGCGCCGACGTCCATCGCCTGCGTGGTGACGTTGAGGAGGTGCGAGAGCAGGCGCCCGATCTCGCAGTAGAGCGTGCGGATCAGCTGGGCGCGCCGCGGCACCTCGATGCCGGCGAGCTTCTCGATCGCCAGGCAGAAGGCGTGCTCCTGGTTCATCGGCGACACGTAGTCGAGCCGGTCGAAATAGGGCGTCGCCTGCAGGTAGGTCTTGTGCTCGATCAGCTTCTCGGTGCCGCGGTGCAGGAGGCCGATATGCGGATCGACCCGCTCGACCACCTCGCCGTCGAGCTCCAGCACGAGGCGCAGCACGCCGTGCGCCGCCGGGTGCTGCGGCCCGAAATTGATCGCGAAGTTGCGGATGTTGTGCTCGGTCATGACCGTCTCCGCGCTCAGGCCGTCTTCTTCTCGTCGCCCGGCAGGACGTAGTCCGTGCCTTCCCAGGGCGAGAGGAAGTCGAAGTTGCGGAACTCCTGCGTGAGCTTCACGGGCTCGTAGACCACGCGCGCCTCGTCCTGGTCGTAGCGGACCTCGACGAAGCCGGTGAGCGGGAAGTCCTTGCGCAGCGGGTGCCCCTCGAAGCCGTAATCGGTGAGCAGGCGGCGCAGGTCGGGATGGCCCGAGAACAGGATGCCGTAGAGGTCGTAGGTCTCGCGCTCGAACCAGTTCGCCGCCGGGAAGATGTCGATCACTGAGGGGACGGGCGTGGTCTCGTCGGTCTGTACCTTCACCCGGATGCGGGTATTATGGCGGAGCGAGAGCAGATGGTAGACGACGTCGAAGCGCCGCTCGCGGCCCGGATAGTCCACACCGCAGATGTCGATGAAGCAGCGGAAGCCGCAAGCGGGATCATCGCGCAGGTAGGTCAGCGCGTAGACAATGTCGGAGGCCTGAACCACGAGGGTCAGCTCGCCGAAGGCGATGCCGCGCTCGACGATCGCCGGCCCGAGCGCCCCGCCGATCCGCTCGGAGAGCGCGGCGAGCGCGCCGTCTCCCTGCTCGGGCTGGGTGTGGGCGAGGATGGAAATGCCGTTCGTCATGTCCGCCCCTAGCGCTCGATCGTGCCGGTGCGGCGGATCTTTTTCTGGAGCAGAAGCACGCCGTAGAGCAGCGCCTCGGCGGTCGGCGGGCAGCCCGGCACATAGATGTCCACCGGAACCACCCGGTCGCAGCCGCGCACCACCGAGTAGGAGTAGTGGTAGTAGCCGCCGCCGTTGGCGCAAGAGCCCATCGAGATGACGTAGCGCGGCTCCGGCATCTGGTCGTAGACCTTGCGCAGCGCGGGAGCCATCTTGTTGGTCAGCGTGCCGGCCACGATCATCACGTCGGACTGGCGCGGGCTACCGCGCGGCGCGAAGCCGAAGCGCTCGCAATCGTAGCGCGGCATCGACATCTGCATCATCTCGACCGCGCAGCAGGCAAGGCCGAAGGTCATCCACATCAGCGAGCCGGTGCGAGCCCAGGTGATCAGCTCGTCGGCCGAGGTCAGCAGGAAGCCGCGGTCGGCCAGCTCGTCGCTGATCGACAGGAAGGTCGGATCATCCGCGCCGATCGGCCGACCCGTGTTCGGGTCAATGATTCCCTTCGCCGCCGGGGCGACGGTGGGCGCGCGGGAGAGGTCGTGCGTGAGGGCCATGATTGCCTCAGGAGCGTGGCGTCTGCGGGGTCCGGCTCGGGTTCAGTCCCACTCGAGGGCGCCCTTGCGCCACTCGTAGATGAACCCGACCGTCAGAACCCCGAGGAAGACCATCATCGACCAGAAGCCGAGCCAGCCTAGCTCCCCGAAGGTGATCGCCCACGGGAACAGGAAGGCCACTTCCAGGTCGAAGATGATGAACAGGATGGCGACGAGATAGAAGCGCACATCGAATTTCATGCGCGCGTCGTCGAAGGCGTTGAAGCCGCACTCGTAGGCCGAGAGCTTCTCCGGATCCGGGCTGCTGTAGGCGACCAGGAACGGGGCCACCAGCAGCGCGGCGGCGATGAACAGCGAGACGCCGATGAAGACGATGAGCGGAAGGTAGTCCGCCAGAAGACCGGTCATGCGACACCCCGTGCACGATTGGGACCGCGGCGCCCGAGTCCGGATCGATCAATCCATCCAGGCCCGTGCGGCCCGGCGAGGCCGAACCGGCCGGCCAATGGAATTGCTCCAATCCCAGAGTGCGCGTGGCCGGAGGCTTAGTCGAGGGGAACAGGCGAGACAAGGGCATTGCGCGTCGCACAACGGCCCCGCGCCACACAGAGGTGGGGATGTAATAGGCCCGCGGGAGGTAGGCAGATCCGCGCAGGCGCGGGCGGCGCGGCGGCGGCCCGAGGGGCCGTCAAAAAGGCGCCCACGGCTGCTTGACAGGGCACCGCCCCCCTCATAAACCCCGGCCGTCGCCGAGACGAAGGCGACGACGCCACGCGGGCGTAGCTCAGTTGGTTAGAGTGCCGGCCTGTCACGCCGGAGGTCGCGGG
>NZ_LSIX01000046.1:0-11900 GCF_001556475.1 Methylobacterium sp. CCH5-D2
AGAAAAAAGGCCACTCCCGAAGGAGCGGCCCGAAGTCTAGGGAGGAAACGCCCAAGAAGGGCTGCGGGACCGCGACGCCATCGCGTTCTCGCAATGCACAAAGTAAAGTGCGCCGCACAAAACACAAGACCCGGCCGACGTTTCTCACCCGCCTCCCGCGCATGGCTTGGCCGCGCGGGCTGCAAATCCAGCGGGATTCTTATGGTTGGCGTGCCATCATCTTGTTGGTGACGGTGTGCGCCGCGACGATCACGCCTTGCCGAGGAGCCGCTCGATCTCGGCTTTCAGCGGCCCGGCGAGATCCGGCCGCTCCAGCCCGTAGGCGAGGTTTGCGGTGAGGAAGCCGATCTTGGAGCCGGTGTCGTAGGTCCGGCCCTCGTAGCGCATGCCGTAGAAGCTCTGCTCGCCCATGAGCTTGATCATCGCGTCGGTGAGCTGGATCTCGCCGCCCGCCCCGGTCTCGCCCTTCTCGAGGATCGCGAAGATCTCGGGCTGGAGGATGTAGCGGCCCGAGATGATGAAGTTCGAGGGCGCCGTGCCCTGCTTCGGCTTCTCGACCATGCCGGTGATCTCGAAGGTCTGGCCGAAGGTCTCGCCCACGCTGACGATGCCGTACTGGTGGGTCTCTTGCGGCGCGACCTCCTCCACCGCGATGACGTTGCCGCCGTGGCGCTCGTAGGCGTTCAGCATCTGGCCCATGCAGCCCCGGCTCAGCATGTCCGGCAGCAGCACCGCGAAGGGCTCGTCGCCGACGATCTCGCGGGCGCACCAGACCGCGTGGCCCAGGCCGAGCGGCGCCTGCTGGCGGGTGAAGCTGGTCTGGCCGGCCTTCGGCAGGTCCCGCTTCAGCTCGTCGTAGGCGGCCTGCTTGTTCCGCTCCTGCAGCGTGCGGTCGAGTTCGTAGGCGATGTCGAAATGGTCCTCGATCACCGCCTTGCCGCGGCCGGTGACGAAGATGAAGTGCTCGATGCCGGCCTCCCGCGCCTCGTCGACCACGTGCTGCACCACGGGGCGGTCCACCACCGTGAGCATTTCCTTCGGCACCGCCTTCGTCGCCGGCAGGAAGCGCGTGCCGAGTCCGGCGACGGGGAGGACAGCCTTGCGGATTGGTTTCATCGTCGGAACCTGATCGTGGACGGAACGGCGCGGTCCGCGGAGACGCGGGCGTGCAACCGCAGAGATAGCACGACTTTTCCTCCATCAAGGCTTATTGACGCATCGACAGCAAAGCTTCACCCCGAACGGGTTGAAGAGCCGGGAGACCGCGGCGGGAGAACGGGGCGATGACGGTTCTGGTCACGGGCGGGGCCGGCTATATCGGCAGCCACATGGTCCTGGCACTGGTCGATGCGGGGCAGGACGTCGTGGTGCTCGACGACCTCTCGACCGGCTACGACTGGCTGCTGCCGCCCGAGGTGAAGCTCGTGGTCGGCGACGTGGCGGACGCGGATCTCGTCGCCCGGACGATCCGGACCCACGGCTGCGACGCGCTCGCGCATTTCGCGGCCCGGATCGTGGTGCCGGACTCGGTGGCCGACCCGCTCGGCTACTATCTGGCCAACACCGTGAAGACCCGCGCCCTGCTCGAGGCCGCCGTGCGGAGCGGGATCCGGCACGTGATCTTCTCTTCCACGGCGGCCGTCTACGGCGAGCCGGCGACCGTTCCGGTGCCGGAGACGCTGGATCCCAACCCGATCAATCCCTACGGCCGCTCGAAGCTGATGAGCGAGTGGATGATCGCGGACGCGGCCCGCGCCCACGGCTTCAGCTACGTGATCCTGCGCTACTTCAACGTCGCGGGCGCCGACCCGCGGGGCCGCTCCGGCCAATCGACGCCGAACGCCACCCATCTGATCAAGGTCGCGACCCAGGCCGCGCTCGGACAGCGCAGCCACATGGAGGTGTTCGGGACCGATTACCCGACGCCGGACGGCTCCTGCCTGCGCGACTACATCCAAGTCTCGGACCTCGCGGAGGCGCACCGTGTCGCCCTCGACCACCTGCGCGGGGGCGGCGCGAGCCTGACGCTCAATTGCGGCTACGGGCGCGGCTACTCCGTTCTGGAGGTGGTGGACGTGGTCAAGCGCGTCTCGGGCCGGGATTTCGCCGTCCGGCTCAGCCCGCGCCGCGCCGGCGACCCGGCTCGGATCGTGGCCGGCTCCGAGCGGATCCGGACGGAACTCGGCTGGGTTCCGCGCCACGACGACCTTGAGGCAATCGTGCGTCAGGCCCTCGACTGGGAAGATCACCTCGCCAAGCGCAACCGGATCTGAACCGTGCGCCCGGGAGGTCTCGCCGCGCTGACGCTCTGCCTCGGGTTGGCCGCCCATCCGGCGCCGGTCGCCGCGCAGGGCACCGTTCCGCCGGGCGCGGCGTTTGCGACCTTCGTGGCGGCGCTGCGGCCGGACGCCGAGGCCCGCGGGATCTCGCGCGCGACCTTCGATTCCGCCTTCGCGGGGGTGACGGCACCGGATCCCGCGGTCCTGGCGCGGACACGCCGCCAGGGCGAGTTCGGGCGCCCGGTCTGGGACTACCTCGTCGGCGCCGTCTCGGCCGCGCGGATCGCCCGGGGGCAGGCGCGTGCCCGCGCGCTCGCCGCGACGCTCGACGCGATCGAGGCCCGCTACCGCGTGCCGCGCTGGATCGTGCTGGCGTTCTGGGGCGTGGAGTCCGATTTCGGCGCGAGCGGCGGCAGCGTGCAGACCGTCCGCGCGCTGGCCACCCTGGCGCAGGCCCGGTACCGGGGCGACCTCTTCCGCAACGAACTCCTCGATGCCCTCGCCATCCTGCAACGGGGCGACATCGCGCCTGACCGGATGAAGGGAAGCTGGGCCGGCGCCATGGGGCAGGTGCAGTTCCTGCCCTCGACCTACCTGCGCCATGCGGTCGATTTCGACGGCGACGCTCACCGCGACATCTGGGCGAGCGACGCGGACGCGCTCGCCTCGATCGCCGCCTACCTGAAGAATCTCGGCTGGAACCCCGACCTGTCCTGGGGCTACGCCGTCACGCTGCCGCCGGGCCTCGACCTCGGCCGCTACGCGGCCGACCTCTCGGAGTTCGCGCGGGCCGGGGTCCGGCGCATCGACGGCGCGGCCCTGCCCGGTTCGGGCCGGGCCAGCCTGTTCCTGCCCGGCGGCCTCGGCGCACCCGCCTTCCTGATCACCGACAATTTCGAGGTGGTCCGGGCCTACAACACCTCGGATTCCTACGCGCTCGCCGTCGGGCATCTCGCCGACCGGCTCGCGGGAGGCCCGGCCCTCGCCGATTCGTGGCCGAGCGCGGCGGCGCGGCTCGATACGGCCGGATTGAAGGCGCTGCAGACCGGGCTGAAGGCCGAGGGGCTCTACGAGGCGGAGGCCGACGGGCGGGCCGGGCCGAAGCTGCGCGAGGCGCTGCGCCGCTACCAGATCCGCGAGGGTCTCACCGCCGACGGCTACGCGACCCCGGCGGTGCTGGAGCATCTACGGGCGCGGCGTGAGGCGGCGCCGCGTTAGGAGCCTCTCCCAGAACTCCCGCAGCACCGTCGCGTGCAGAGGAGTGGCTCCCGGCGATCGGGCGTTTCGCGCGGTGCGCCGAGCCCGCGCGAACGCCGAGGCCTCGATCGGTCCAGTCGGATCCGCGCCGCGCGGGAGCGGCGAGCGGACCTCGCTTCGTCGCGCGGCCGCGGGCGGAGCCTCGCCGATCCCGGCGATCGCGTCGCCGAAGATTCACCTACGTGAGATGCGGGCCCGCCCGGGCCGCCTATCGTGGCGACGCGCACGGGCACGGGTGCGCGCCAGGCGAGAGCATGCCGCAGCATCTCATCGACAAGCTCGAACGTTTCACCCGTCTCTCGGACGAGGACAGGCAGGTTCTGAAGGCGCTGGCGCGCAAGGTGCGCCTGATCGAGGCCGGCGTGGACATCATCCAGGAGGGCGACCGACCGGAGACCGTGAACCTCTTCCTCGACGGCTGGGCATGTCGCTACAAGCAGTTGGAGGACGGCCGTCGGCAGATCGTGGCCTTCTTCGTGCCGGGCGATCTCTGCGACATCCATATCTACGTCCTGCGCGAGATGGACCACGCGATCGCCGCGATCACGCCCGTGCGCCTCGCCACGGTCCCGCGCGAGATCTTGCTCGACACGATGGACCGCCACCCCCGGATCACGCGGGCATTGTGGTGGGAAAGCCTGGTCAACGCGGCCATCCAGCGGGAGTGGACCGTCAACATCGGGCGCCGTACCGCCCTGGAACGGCTCGCGCACCTGTTCTGCGAGCTGTTCCTGCGCCTGCGCGCGGTCGGGCTGGCGGAGGGAAGCACCTGCCCGTTTCCGCTCACCCAGCTCGAGCTGGCCGACGCGACGGGCCTGACGAACGTGCACGTGAACCGCACGCTGAAGGAGATGCGGAACGCAGGCCTGATCCTCCTCAAGAGCCGTCAGCTGACGGTTCCGGACCTCGCGGCCTTGCAGAAGGCGGCCTTGTTCAACCCGAACTATCTGCACCTCGAACGGGAGGGCGCGCATCTCAGCGCGAACGCCTAGGGTCGTTCCCGATCGCGTTGCAAACGGTAACGGCTCAAACTGTCTGTCTTGACGCGCTCTCTTGCGCCGAACCGGCGTCCACTTCGGGGCAAGAGCGCTCCGACGGGCGCGCCGGGACGGATCATGCCAAGGGTGCGGTTGATCGCGGGACCGCGGCCGAAGCGTCGGCGGGCGGTGGAGCGGGTACCGGGAATCGAACCCGGGTATTCAGCTTGGAAGGCTGCTGCTCTACCATTGAGCTACACCCGCACAGCCTGTCGCATAGCATGGAGCGGGTCGCTTGAGAAGCGAACCGCAGAGCTGTCCGACAGTCCGTGTGATCGTTTGGTGGGGGAAGAAGGACTCGAACCTTCGAAGCTTACGCAGCGGATTTACAGTCCGCCCCCTTTGCCGCTCGGGACATTCCCCCAAACGAGCGGCCCGTCCGGGCCGCGCCGGGGTCTTATGGTTGGGGGCAGCCGCGGAGTCAACAGCCTCGTCGCGCCCCCGTTCAATCGGTGGGAGCGAGGTCGCAGATGCGCAGCTGCGCCCGCTCCGCGCCGCGCCAGCGATCGCACGAGAGGGTCCCGGCGACGTGGCACTCGCGGCCGATCCCGTTGAGGAGCGCGAGGCCGAGCGGACTCTGCGCGCTGCGGAAGCTGATCGCCCCGATGGCCTGCCCGTCGCGGCTGCGCAGGCGTGCCCGGACATGGCTCGCGCCCACCACGCCGGCATCGACGATGCGGTGATTGGCGAGCGCGAAGACGGGTTCGGGCGCGCCCTGGCCGAAGGGGCCGGCGCGCTGGATCAGCCGAACGGTCTCGGCAGTCGCGCCGCCCGCGCTGAGCGTCCCGTCGATGTGCAGCACGTCCGCCGCCCGCGCCTCGGCGACCGCGGCCGCGAGACACTCGGTCAGGCGCGCCTCGAAGCGGGTCAGGTCCTGACCTTTCAGCGTCACGCCCGCCGCCATGGCGTGGCCGCCGCCCTTCGCGGCGAGGCCCGCCTCGACGCAGCCGCGCACCGCAGCGCCGAGATCGGCCCCCGCGACCGAGCGGCCGGAGCCCGTGCTGGTCCCGTCCGGACGCAGCGCGAAGGCGAAGGCGGGCCGGCCGAAGCGCTCCTTCAGGCGCGAGGCGATCAGCCCGACCACGCCGGGGTGCCACTCGGCGCTGCCCGCGACGAGGACGGGACGATCCGGATCGAGGCTGAGCAACCGGTCCATCGCGGCCTCGGCATCGGCCACCGCCTGCGCCTCGATGAGCTGGCGCTCGCGGTTGAGCCGGTCGAGCTCGGCCGCGATCCGCACGGCCTCCAGGCTGTCGGCGGTCAGCAACAGGCGCGCGCCGAGGCTCGCGTCGCCGATGCGCCCGCCCGCGTTGATGCGGGGTCCGAGCAGGTAGCCGAGGTGCCAGGCCTCGGGCGGCCCATCGAGCGAGGCGGCGTCGAACAGGGCGGCGAGGCCGGTGCGGCCGCGCGCGCGCATCACGGCGAGGCCCTGGACCACGAAGGCGCGGTTGAGACCGGTCAGGGGCACCACGTCGGCGACGGTGGCGAGCGCCACGAGATCGAGGGCATCCGTGAGCTTCGGCTCGGTCAGGTCCCCGCCGAAGAAGCCCTCGCGCCGCAGGGCCCGGTTGACGGCCACCAGCGTCAGGAAGACCACGCCCGCCGCGCAGAGATGGCCGAGGCCCGAGAGGTCGTCGAGACGATTCGGGTTCACCAGGGCGCGCACCGGCGGCAGCACCTCGGAGGCGGCGTGATGGTCGAGCACCACGACGTCGAGGCCGAGCTTCTCCGCCTCCTCCAGGGGTCCGTGCCCGCTGGTGCCGCAATCGACGCAGACGAGAAGGCTCGCGCCCTCGGCGGCGAGCGCGCGCACGGCCGTGACGTTCGGACCGTACCCTTCCGTGATCCGGTCCGGGATATGGATGCGGGCGGTGACGCCGAGGCCCTGCAGGTAGCCGGCGAGCAGCGCCGCGCTCGCGGCGCCGTCCACGTCGTAGTCGCCGAACACCGCCACGATCTCGCCCCGGCGCACCGCACGGGCGATGCGCCGGGCGGCGATCTCCATGTCGAGCAGGGTGTCGGGGTCCGGCATCAGCGTGCGCAGGCGCGGGCTCAGATAGGCCTCCGCGCCGTCCGGGCGGATGCCCCTCCCCGCGAGGACGCGGGCGAGCAACTCCGGCAGGCCGTAGGCCTGGACCATGGTGGCGGCGTCGGCCTGCGCGACCGGGTCGGCGCAGCGCTCGCGCCACGCCCGCCCCTGGATCGAGGCGGAGACGCCGAGGAAGGGACGGGGCGGAGGGGTCACGGCGAGCACGCCGCGATCATAGCGCGGACCCGCCGCCGACGCTGCCGCCCGAAAACGACAGCGGGGCGGCCATCGCTGGCCGCCCCACCGGGAAAGAGCCCGCCCAAGGGCCCGAGGCCCTCGGGGATCCCCTGGATCAGAGGTTCTTCAGGATCGAGTCGACGACCTTCTTAGCATCGCCGAACAGCATCATGGTGTTGTCGCGGAAGAACACTTCGTTCTCGACGCCGGCGTAGCCGGAGCCCATGCCGCGCTTGATGAAGAGCACGGTCTTGGCCCGCTCCACGTCGAGGATCGGCATGCCGTAGATCGGCGAGGCCTTGTCGGTCTTGGCGGCCGGGTTGGTCACGTCGTTGGCGCCGATCACGAAGGCCACGTCCGCCTGGGGGAACTCGCCGTTGATGTCCTCCAGCTCGAACACCTCGTCGTAGGGCACGTTGGCCTCGGCCAGCAGCACGTTCATGTGGCCCGGCATGCGGCCCGCGACCGGGTGGATCGCGTACTTCACGTCCACGCCCTCCTTCTTGAGGAGGTCGGCCATCTCGCGGAGCGAGTGCTGGGCCTGCGCCACCGCCATGCCGTAGCCCGGCACGATGATCACGCGCTCGGCGTTCTTCATGATGTAGGCCGCGTCGTCCGCCGAGCCCTGCTTCACGGGGCGCGTCTCGACCTGGCCACCGCCGGCCGCCGCGGCGGCGTCGCCGCCGAAGCCGCCGAGGATGACCGAGATGAACGAGCGGTTCATCGCGTGGCACATGATGTAGGACAGGATCGCGCCCGAGGAGCCGACCAGCGCGCCCGTGATGATGAGCGCGAGGTTGCCCAGGGTGAAGCCGATGCCGGCTGCCGCCCAGCCCGAGTAGGAGTTCAGCATCGAGACGACGACGGGCATGTCGGCGCCGCCGATCGGGATGATGATCAGGCCGCCGAGCACCAGCGACAGGATCACGATCAGCCAGAACAGGAACTTCGACTCGGTGCCGATGAACACGGCCAGGAGCACCACCAGCGCGGCGGCGAGCAGCGCGTTGATGAGGTGGCGCTGCGGCAGCATGATCGGCTTGCCCGACATGCGGCCGTCGAGCTTGGCGAAGGCGATGACCGAACCCGTGAAGGTGATCGCGCCGATGGCGACGCCCAGGCCCATCTCGAACAGCGACTGCTTGTGGAAGTGGCCGTTCTCGATGATGCCGAAGGCCTGGGGCGCGTAGAGCGCGCCGGCCGCGACCGCCACGGCCGCGAGGCCGACCAGCGAGTGGAAGGCGGCCACGAGCTGCGGCATCGCCGTCATCGGCACGCGCTTGGCGATCACCGCGCCGGCGCCGCCGCCGATGCCGAGGCCGAGCAGCACGATCACCCAGGCGGCCGCGCCCGCGGGCGGGTGGCCGACCAGCGTGGTGAGCACGGCGAGCGCCATGCCGACCATGCCGTAGAGGTTGCCCTGTCGGGAGGTCGTCGGGTGCGAGAGCCCCCGCAGCGCCATGATGAACAGGACGCCGGCGACGATGTAGAGAAGGGAGGAGACGTTCTCGGACATCGGCTCAGGCCTTCTTCTTATACATGGCGAGCATGCGCTGTGTGACGAGGAAGCCGCCGAAGATGTTCACGGAGGCCAGCACGATGCCGATGAAGCCGAAGAAGCGGGCCCAGCCGCTGCCCTTCTCGATGTAGGGCACGCCCACCGCGAGCAGCGCGCCCACGATGATCACCGACGAGATGGCGTTGGTGACCGACATGAGGGGGGTGTGGAGGGCCGGGGTCACCGACCAGACCACGTAGTAGCCGACGAAGATCGCCAGCACGAAGATCGCGAGGCGGAACACGGTCGGATCGACGGCGCCGTGCGTCGCGGCGGCGACGCCATGGCCGAGGCCGTCGGCGATCGCCTGGGCCTGGTCGGCGGCGTTGCGGGCCGCCGCGGCGGCGGCGCGGGCGGTGTCGGCCAGGAGGCGGGTCTGATCCGCGGCCTGGTCAGGGGCGATGGTTGCCATGGGTGAGATCTCCTGGGGAGCCGGTTACGCCGCGCCCGCGCCCTTGGTGGCGCCCTGGGCCGCCTCGGACTTCGACAGGCCGACGGCCGAGGCCTCGGAGGCCGCGCCGTCGCCCTTCGGCTGGAACGAGGGATGCACGACCTGCCCGTCGCGGGTCAGGTTCGTGGCCTTGACCAGCTCGTCGTCCCACTTGATCGCCAGGGTCTTCGACTCCTTGTCGATCAGCGTCTCGAGGAAGGCGTAGAGGTTGCGCGCGTAGAGCGCCGAGGCAGTCGCCGCGAGGCGGCCCGGCACGTTGAGGTGCCCCACGATCTTCGCGCCGTTCGCCGTCGTCACGATCTCGCCGGCCTTGGCGCCGGCGACGTTGCCGCCGCGCTCGACCGCGAGGTCAACCAGCACGGAGCCCGGCTTCATCGAGGCGACCATCTCCTCGGAGACGAGCTTCGGGGCGGGTCGGCCCGGGATCAGCGCCGTCGTGATGACGATGTCCTGCTTGGCGATGTGGCCCTTGACCAGCTCGGCCTGCTTGCGCTGGTACTCGGCCGACATCTCCTTGGCGTAGCCGCCAGCCGTCTCGGCCTGCTTGAACTCGTCGTCCTCGACGGCGACGAACTTCGCGCCGAGCGATTCGACCTGCTCCTTCGTGGCCGGACGCACGTCGGTGGCGGTCACGACCGCGCCGAGGCGGCGGGCGGTGGCGATGGCCTGCAGGCCGGCGACGCCGACGCCCATGATGAAGACGCGGGCGGCCGGCACGGTGCCGGCGGCGGTCATCATCATCGGCATGGAGCGGCCGTACTCGGCGGCGCCGTCGATCACGGCGCGGTAGCCCGCGAGGTTCGCCTGGCTGGAGAGCACGTCCATCACCTGCGCGCGGGTGATGCGCGGCATGAACTCCATCGCGAAGGTGTCGAGGCCGGCCTCAGCCAGCGCCTTCAGCTCGGCCTCGCGGCCGTAGGGGTCCATGATGGCGACGACGGTGGTGCCGCGCTTCAGGAGCTTGGCCTCGTCGGCGCTGGGGCGGCGAACCTTCAGCACGAGGTCGGCGTCGCGGCCTGCATCCTCAGCGGAAGCCGCCACGGTGGCGCCGGCACCCTCGTACTCGGCGTCGGGGACGCCGGCCGAGAGGCCCGCACCCGACTGGACCACGACGTCGGCCCCCAAGGCCTTGAATTTCTTAACCGTTTCCGGCACCGCCGCGACCCGCGGCTCCGCGGCGTCGGTTTCCGAAAGCACAGCGATGCGCATTCAGCTTACCCCTCAAATGGACCGCCACCGCATGCGCGAACCATGACGGTTTTACGAGGTGAGCGGGCGCTACTCGGTTGATGGAAACGGTGCGGATGTAACCGGGCTCGCGGTTCCGTCCCGGCTACGGCGCCTCAGGCGAAGAACAGGTACAGGAGCAGGAGGACGGCGACCGCGCAGGGGGCCTTCCAACCGACCGCCGGGGCCAGTGCACCGATCGTGCCGGCCGCGGACGAGGCCACCACGCCGGCGATCGCCGTCAGCCACGCCTCCCGGATACCGCCGACGGCGAGCGCCAGGACCCAGCAGATCACGACGCCGGTCGCGATCTCGATGAAGCGGATGAAGCCCTTGTAGGTCTGTTCGTGGGTCTTGGCGTCCATCGCCGGGCTGTAGGCTGCCCCGGACACGGTCTTGGTATCAGCCATCGTGCGCTCGTCCCCTGTGACGCCTGTTTGTTCTGTCGCAGGGGATTTAGCTCAAGCCCAAACGGGCGGCAATCGCGTTGCCGCCGTCATTAAGGCCAAGATCGCGCCGAAATGCCCACCTTCGCGCCGGTCCGGCTCCTCAGAGCGGCAGGTCGAGGCCGGCGGCTTTCAGGGCCTCGCCCTGACGGTGCGTCAGGGCGTCGAGGGAGAAGCTCTCGATCTCGGCCTCGAAGAGGCGGTGGTAGTTCAGCTCCGAGCGCAGGTGCAGGAACACCGCGCCGAGGCCGACCGCGGCCCGGTCCATGAACACGAATTCCTGGGGAACGGTGACCGGCCCGCGCTCCTTCAGGGCCTGATGGACCTGGAAAGCCTGCCGGCGACCGTACTCGCCGGGTTTCACGCCGTCAGCCACGGTGCGGGTGCGGTCCTCCAGCAAGGGACCGTAGATGAAGCGCGCCCAGATGTTCAGGATGTCGATGATCTCGCGGCTGAGATTCTTGAAGCCCCAGACCTCGTAGGCGTGGACGATGCGGGCCTCGTCCTCCTCCAAGAGACCGCGGTAGAGATCGACCACGCCGCCGACGAAGCGCGGGTGGAAGATGCGCACGCAGCCGTAATCGAGCAGGTTGATGCCCCCCGGCTCGCCGTCCTCCCGGAAGACCGTGTAATTGCCCAGATGCGGGTCGCCGTGGATCACCGCCGCGCGGCTGAACGGGTGCCACCACGCCTTGAACATCGCCTGGGCGAGCCGGTTGCGCACCTCGACCGGGCTCTCTGCGAAGTTCAGGATCCGTTCGCCGTCGAGCCAGCTGAGTGTCAACAGGCGCTTGGTCGAGAGGTCCTCATGGACCGTCGGCACCCGTACGGCGTCGATGTCCTTCAGCACCGCGCCGTAGAGGGCGGCGTGCTTCGCCTCACGGGTGTAGTCCAACTCCTCGCGCACCCGGGCGCCGATCTCCTTGGCGATCTCGCGAGTGTCGAGCCAGGAATTCATGCGCCGGTGCAGGGCGAAGGCGACCTCGAGCTGCTTGAGGTCGGCCTCAACGGCCGATTGCATGTCCGGATACTGCAGCTTGCAGGCGAGAGCCGCGCCGTCCCGCGCCGTGGCGCGATGCACCTGGCCGAGCGAGGCGGCGGCTGCGGGCTTCAGGTCGAAGCTGCCGAAGCGGCCCTGCCAGTCGGCCCCGAGCTCGGCCATCATCCGGCGCTTGACGAAGGCGGCCCCCATGGGCGGGGCGTCGGCCTGGAGCTTCTGCAACTCCGCGGCGTATTCGGGCGGCAGCAGGTCCGGAATGGTGGCCAGGAGCTGCGCCACCTTCATGATCGGCCCCTTGAGGCCGCCGAGCGCCTGGGCGAGCGCCGCAGCGTTGGTGGTGCCCTCGCCCCCGAACAGGCGGGCACCCGCCATCCGCGCC
>NZ_LSIX01000474.1:0-5858 GCF_001556475.1 Methylobacterium sp. CCH5-D2
CATCCTCGCCTGCCGGCTTGCCGCGCCGACGACCGATGCGATCGACCGGGAACGGTATCACAGGCGGTCACGATCGATGTCCTGCCGCAACGACCGCCTCGTGCTGGCCGCTCCGCTCCAGCGAGCGGGCGACGAAACCGTCCTGCTTCAACGCCTCGATGAAGGCGTGGATGTAGCCGTCCGCCAGCGGGCGGCCCCGGGGAATGGCGATGGCCTGCCGGATCGCCATGAAGGATCCCGGCAGAACGCGGACATCCGTCCGTCCCCTGGCGCGGGCTTCGAGGGGCTGTCGGACGGATGCGACCGCATCGACATCGCCCCGTTCGAAGCGCTCCAGCGCCGCGGCCGAGGTCGGCGCGAAGACACGCTCGGCGGCCTTGAGGTGGCGGCCGAGATGGAGGTCGTAGGCGGTATCACGGCCGACCGCGATGCGGATGCCGGCCCGGTCGACGTCGTCGTTGCACGCGATGGTCGAGGTCGCGGGGACCATGTACGCCCCCTCGATGATCACGTAGGGCGGGCTGAACGCGATCGTCTCCGCCCGCAGCGGGTCGATCGCCAGGAAGGCCATGTCCCACGGACGGTCTCCGCCTAGCGCTTCGACCACCTTTCCGGCGGTGTCGTAGGTCGTGAACCGGACCGGGACCGCCAGACGCCGGCCCAGTTCGCGGGCCAGGTCCGCCGTGACGCCCGCGGGCGCCCCGTCCGGCCCCGTCTGGGCCAGGACGACGTTGCCGTAGTTGATCGCGACGCGCAGCGTGCCGGTCGGGGCGATGGCCCGCACGAGGTCGGACGGGGCGCACGGATCCATTCGCGAGTCCTGGTGAGGCGAGAGGTTCGGCGAGGCGAGAGGGTCCCCGAGGCCGGCGCGCGAGGCCCGGACCCGGACGGTTCGTGCGAGAGCCCGCTGCTTTTTCCGGAAACAGCAGCAGGCTCCAGGTTATTGTTTTCGCATGATTTTTGCGGGAAACCGGCTTCCACTTTCCCGCATCGTGCTCTAGGCCGCGCTCGTCGCGGGCCGGTCCGGCGCCGCCCCGAGGGACCGCTGCAGGATCAACGGGATGACGCCCCCGGCGATCAGAACCTCCACCTCCAGGCTCGTCTCGACGGCCGCCGCCGCGGCGAAGGCCTCGGTCGATCCCCCGGCCCGACGGATCGTGACGTCGATGGGGGCGTGGGGCGCCAGCCGCTCGGCAGGGGCCCTCACCTCCAGGCTGTCCCCGGGCCGCAACGCCAGGGTCGAGGGATGCAGCCCGGGCGGCAGGCGCAGCGGCAGGATGCCCATGTTGACGAGGTTCGAGCGGTGGATCCGCTCGAAGCTCGCGGCCAGCACGGCGCGCGCTCCGAGCAGGCTCGCCCCCTTGGCCGCCCAGTCCCGCGACGATCCCATGCCGTAGCGCTCGCCCGCGACGATGACGACGGATCGGCCCTCGGCCCGGTAGCGGGCGGCGGCCTCGTAGAGGGGCAGCACGTCGCCGGTCGGCGCATGGATCGTGCTGCCCGGCGGGATCGCGGGACCGATCAGGTTCTTCACCGTCTTGTTGGTGAACAACCCGCGCACCATCGCCTCCCAGTTGCCGCGCCGGGAGGAGAAGACGTTGAGGTCCCGCGGGTCTTCGCCACGCGCGATCAGGTAGGCGGCCGCCTCGCTCCCGGCCGGCACGGCGCCGGCGGGCGAGATGTGGTCGGTGGTGATGTCGTCGCCCACCACTAGGATCGCGTCGGCCCGATAGACGCCGAGGCGCTCCTCGCCCGTCACGGCCGCGAAGGGCGGGCGGCGGATGTAGGTCGAGGCCGGATCCCACGGGTAGAGCGGCGTGGCCGGCGCGTCGAGCTTGGCCCAGACCGCGTTGGCCTCGGCCGCGTCGTAGGCCGGCGCGTAATCCTCCGCGCGGGCGGCCCGGGTCATCGCCGCGTCGATCTCGCGGCCGCTCGGCCAGAGGTCGGCGAGGTGGATTGCGGTCCCGTCCCGTGCCGCCGCGATGGGATCCTGCAGGATGTCGCGATCCACGTCCCCCGCCAGCGCGTAGGCGATCACCATGGGCGGCGACGCCAGGAAGCCGGCCTCCAGCTGGGGATGGACGCGGCCCGGGAAGTTGCGGTTGCCCGACAGCACCGCCACCGGGAGGATGCCGCGCGCGGAGACGGCCTGCGTCACCGCGGCCGGCAGAGCGCCCGAATTGCCGATGCAGGTGGTGCAGCCGTATCCGACGATGCCGAACCCGATCGCCTCCAGATCCTCCAGCAGGCCGGAGCGACGCAGGTAGCGCTCGGCGGTCGGCGAGCCGGGCGCGAGGGAGGTCTTGACCCATCCCCGCGGCGCGAGGCCGAGGGCGCGGGCCTTGCGGGCGAGAAGCCCGGCCGCCACGAGCAGCCGCGGGTCCGAGGTGTTGGTGCAGCTCGTGATGGCGGCGATGGCGACGCAGGCGTCCGGGACCGGATCGGCCGGGGTGGGCGGCAGCGCGTCGGCGCGGCGCATCGGTGCGATGGCCGCCCGCGTCCTGTCGGGCGTGAGCAGGTCCTGGGGCCGGCGCGGCCCGGCGAGCGCGACCGTCACCGTGTCGAGATCGAGGTCGAGCACGTGGTCGTAGACCGGGCGGGCCTCGGGATCGAACCAGAGGCCGGTCCGCCGGGCGTAGGCCTCCACGAAGGCGGCGTGCTCGGCCGTTCGGCCGGTGGCGAGCAGGTAGGCGATCGTGCGGTCGTCGATCGGGAAGTAGCCGGAGGACGAGCCGTATTCGGGCGCCATGTTGGCCACGACCGATCGGTCGCCGGCCGAGAGCGTGGATACGCCGGGGCCGAAGAACTCGACGAAGCGCCCCGACAGGGCGATCGTGCGCAGCAGGCTCGTCACGCGCAGGGCCAGATCGGTCGCGAGCACGCCCTCCCGCAGCCGGCCGGTCAGGCGCACGCCGACCACCTCGGGGACCCGCATGGTGACCGGCATGCCGAACATCACGCTCTCGGCCTCCAGGCCGCCGACGCCCCAGGCCACGACGCCGATGCCGTTGATCATCGGCGTGTGGCTGTCCGTGCCGATCAGCGTATCGGGCACGGCCCAGACCGTGCCGTTCCGGGTCTCGGTCGTGGCGACGGTCGCGAGGCGCTCCAGGTTGATCGTGTGCATGATGCCGGTGCCGGGCGGATGCACCGTCACGTTGGAGAGGGCGCGCGTCGCCCACTTCATGAAGCGGTAGCGCTCCAGGTTGCGCCGCAGCTCGGCCTCCATGTTCCGCGCGAGCGCGTCGGGCGTCCCGAACACGTCGACGGCGACCGAGTGGTCCGTCGAGACATCCACGGGCAGGACGGGGTTGAGGCGGGTGGGATCGCCGCCCGCCTCCGCGAGCGCCGAGCGGGAGGCCGCGATGTCGACGAGCGCCGGACCGCAGGTCGTGTCGTGCATGAGGATGCGGCCGGGGTGGAACGGGATCTCGGCAGCACTCCGCCCGTCCGCCAGCCAGCCCGGGATCGCGTCGCGCGCCGGGTCGCCCGGGGCGGTCCGGCGCAGGAGGTTCTCCAGCAGGACCCGGTGCAGCCACGGCAGCCGCCCGAGGGCCGCGCCCGCGAAGGCGGGCAGATCGACCACGCGGCACGCGCGGCCGGCGAGGACGGTGTCGGAGACGGTCATGGACGAGACCTCTGGCGAAAGGGAGCGCTCTGCGGATGCGCCCGTCCGGATCCGGATCCGGACGGGCCGACGCGGCCCGGCCGGTGACGTCGTCTCACGGCGAGCGGCCGGGCGCGCGGAGTCTCAGGCGTGCGCGCCGGCGGGCGTGACGGCCGCGGGCCCGTTCGTCATCCGGACGAACCACGTCATCAGGAACGACACGAAGAGGAGCCCGGACAGGAAGATCAGACCGCCCAGCGCGCTCCCGGTCCAGTCCTTGATCGCTCCGATGGCGTAGGGCCCGACGAAGCCGCCGAGGTTGCCGATCGAGTTGATCGCCGCAATCGAGACCGCCGCGGTGGAGCGCGTGAGGAAGAGGCCGGGCAGCGACCAGAACGGGGACTTGAACGCGTAGATCCCGGCCAGCGCCACCGAGATCAGGGCGAGGCCCGCGACGGGCCCCGCGACGAGGCCCGTGCAGCCGAGCGCGACGGCGCCCGCCAGGAGGGGCAGCGCGGTATGCTTCTGCCGCTCGCCCGTCCGATCCGAGTTCTTGGACCAGAGCACCATCACGAGCGTCGCGAAGGCGTAGGGGATCGTGGCGACCAGGCCGACCTGGAAATGGGTGAGGTCGGTGGACATGCTCTTGATGATCTGCGGCATCCACATGCCGATGCCGAGATTGCCGACCTGGTAGACGAAGTAGATCGCCGACAGGAAGAGCACCTTCGGGTTCGTGATCGCGGCCCAGAGGCCGAGATGCTTGACGTCGCGCTTGGTCGCCTGCTCCTTGCGCAGTTCGCCGACCAGCCAGTCGCGCTGCTGCGCGCTCAGCCAGCGCGCCTGCTCGGGGCGGTCCGTCATGACGAAGTAGTTGGCGATGCCGGCGATCACGGCGGGCAGGCCCTCGATCAGCAGCATCCAGCGCCAGCCCGACAGGCCGAAGCCCGACACGTGATCCATGATCCAGGTGCTGAGCGGGGCGCCGATCAGGTAGGAGACGGGGATCGCCGCCGTGAAGAAGGCGACCGTCGTGGCCTGCTCCTTCGCCCGGAACCAGAAGGTCAGATAGATGATGATGCCGGGGAAGAAGCCCGCCTCCGCGACGCCGAGCAGGAAGCGCAGGATGTAGAGCTGCGTGGCGTTCTGCACGAAGGCCGTCAGCGTCGCGATGATGCCCCAAGTGATGAGGATCCGGGAGATCCACGCCCGCGCCCCGAACTTGTTCAGGGCGACGTTGCTCGGAACCTCGAACAGGAAGTAGCCGATGAAGAAGATCCCGGCCGCGAAGCCGAAGGCCTCGCTCGTGAGCGCGAGCTCCTTGTTCATCTGCAGGGCCGCGTAGCCCAGGTTGGCCCGGTCCAGGTAGGAGATGACGTAGAGGGCGAAGGTGTAGGGAATGATGCGCCAGAACACCTTGCGCGTGGTCGAGCGCTCGAGCGCTGCGTCGTCGGCTGCTGTCATCGTCTCCTCCCGGCTGCGGGTCGCTGCTCTGGGCTCTGAGTGGCCCATCCCGGTGTCGCGGTATCTACATTATATAGTCTTTAAATGCAATCGAGGGCGCGCCGTCCGCGCTTGCATTCGCGCGCCACGCTCCGCCCTCGCCTTGCGCAAACTTCGGAGCCGTCCGTTGGACAGAATCCGCCGCCCCGACCCGCGCGAAGTCCGAATGTCTTTTCTTGATATGAAATCCACATCGGTAGAACCGGCCAGGCCGGCGAACCGGGTCCCCCGCCCACGGGGCGCGGCTGGAGCCGTTCCCGATCGCGTTGCGATCGGGAACGGCTCCAACCTCTTGTCTGGACGCGCTCTCTCGCGCCGAACCGGCGTCCGCTTCGGCGCGAGAGCGCTCTAGAAGTCCCTCTGGACCCGCATGCGCGCCTGGAAGGCGTCGACGTTCGTGATCGTGCGGACCGGATTGGCCAGGTTGTTGACGTAGGCCGGGTTCTGCCCGGGCAACTTGTTCAGGTCGAGCACCCGTCCGCTGGTCACGCCGTACTGGAAGTAGGCGCCCTCCACGCCGATATCGAGGTCCTTGACTGGCGACCAGATCAAGCTCGCACCGGTGATGATCTGGTAGTTGTCCCGCAGGATATTGTTGAGCTGGTAGTAGCGGCTGCCCGGCACGCCGGGGCCCGTGCCGAGCAGCCCGAAGAACGACCCTTGCGCGAAGCGGGCGCCCGCGGCGAAGCTGTTCTCGCCGTAGGATCCGTAGAAGGCCGAGCGCCACTGCGGCGTCCAGTAGTGCAGC
>NZ_LSIX01000475.1:0-3610 GCF_001556475.1 Methylobacterium sp. CCH5-D2
CCCCCAGCCTGTCCGATCGGGCGTGAGCCCGAAGACGTCCTACTCGAGGCCGAGCGCCACGAAGCGCACGTCGCCCTTCGCGTCGGCGACCTGGAGCAGGATCGACTTGCGGCCCTCCTTCTTCAGGGCGTCGACGCGCTTCGTCACCTCCGCGGGGCTGCTCACGCTCTCCTGGCCGACCTCGACGATGACCTCGCCCGGCTGGATGCGCTTGTCGGCGGCGGTGGAGTTCGGATCGACGCGGGTGACCACGACACCCTTCACGGTCTCCTTGATGGAGAAGCGGCGGCGCAGTTCGTCCGTCATGCCCGAGAGGTTGAGGCCGAGCGCCTGCCGCACGGCGTTCTCGGGCTCGGGCTGGCGGGCGTTGGCGAGCTGGGGCCGCTCGTTGTCCTCGAGGCGGCCGAGGGTGACGGCCTTGGTCTGCTCCTCGCCCTTGCGCACGATCATGACGTCGACCTTCTGGCCGACCGGCGTCGAGGCGACGATGCGGGGCAGGTCGCTCGAGGCCTTCACCGGGTTGCCGTTGAAGCGGGTGATCACGTCGCCGACCTCGAGGCCCGCGCCCTTGGCCGGACCCTTCTCGTCCACGCCCGCCACCAGCGCGCCGCGTGCGCCGCCCTTGAGGCCCAGCGCCTCGGCGGTGGCGTCGTCCACGTTCTGGATGCGCACGCCGAGCCAGCCGCGCCGCACCTCGCCGAACTCGCGCAGCTGGTCGATCACGGGCTTGGCCGAGGCCGAGGGCACCGCGAAGCCGATGCCGACCGAGCCGCCGGTCGGCGAGAGGATCGCCGTGTTGATGCCGATGACCTCGCCGTTCATGTTGAACAGCGGGCCGCCGGAATTGCCCTTGTTGATGGCCGCGTCGGTCTGGATGTAGTTGTCGTAGGGGCCCGACTCGATGTTGCGCCCGCGCGCCGAGACGATGCCGGCCGAGACCGAGCCGCCGAGCCCGAACGGGTTGCCGATCGCCATCACCCAGTCGCCGGGGCGCAGCCGCTCCGAATCCCCGAAGGGCACCGCCTTGAGCGGACGCTCGGCCGTGGGCTTCACCCGCAGCACCGCGAGGTCGATCTTCGAGTCCTTGCCGATGATCTCGGCCTTCAGCTTTGTGCCGTCGTGCAGGATGACCTGGATGTCGTTGGCGTCGCCGATGACGTGGTTGTTCGTCACCACGATGCCGGAGGCGTCGATGATGAAGCCGGAGCCGAGCGAGTTCGACTTGCGCTGGGTGCGCGGCTGCTCGCTCTCGCCACCGCCGCCGCGCCCGCCGCGCTTGTTGAAGAACTCCTCGAACAGGTCTTCGAAGGGCGTGCCGGGCGGAAGCTGGGGGCCGCTGCGGCTGGAGCGCTGCTCGACCGTGGTGGAGGCCGCGATGTTGACCACCGCGTCGGTGACCTGCTCGGCGAGGTCGGCGAGTGATTCCGGGCCGCGGGCGAGAGCGGTCACCGGCAGGGCGGTACCCGCGACGGAGACACCGATCAGGGTGGCCGCGAGCAGGCCGCGCGCGCGGGCGAGGACGGGTCGGCCGGAGGCCGGGGCGGGATTCATGGTCGACCTCTTCAAGGGCGCGTTTCCTGCAGTGCTGGGGCCGGTGGCCCGGCCTGTCCGAACCCGCCGGAGCGGGGACGGAGCGAAGGCATAGATTCGGTGGCGCGGGGCCGTCTTCAAGTGCGAAGGGCCCCCGCGATGGTCGCAGGGGCCCTTCGGGAGAGGTCCGGGTTCAGCGCGCCGGCTGGGTGGAGCCGGTCGCTCCGGGCTCGGAGCGGGTCGCGCTCCCCTGCGGCGCGCGGCCCTGCGGGTCGCTGAAGTAGCGGAAGAAGTCCGAGGTCGGGCTGATCACCAGCCGGGTCTCGGGGCCCTTCAGCCCGGTCTCGTAGGCCTGCATCGAGCGGTAGAAGGCGAAGAAGTCGGCGTCCTTGCCGAAGGCCTCGGCGAGGATCCGGTTCTTGTCGGCGTCGCCCTGGCCGCGCAGCTTCTCGGCGGTCTGTTGCGCCTCGGCGAGCAGCACCGTGACGTCGCGGTCGGCCTTGGCCCGGATGGTGGCGGCAATCTGGTCGCCGTTCGCCCGGATGTCGGCGGCCTCGCGCTCGCGCTCGGTCTTCATCCGCTTGTACACGGCCGAGGAGTTCGCCGCCGGCAGATCGACGCGGGTCATGCGCAGGTCCACGATCTGGATGCCGAGCGCCTTGGCCTGCCGGTTCACGTCCTCCTGGATCTCGTTCATCAGCCGCGTGCGCTCGGTCTTGACGATGGCGTCGCGGGTCGAGCGGGCCAGCACGTTGCGCAGCGCCGAGTTGGTGAAGCTCGCCAGACGCTGGTTGGCCAACGCGATGTTGTTCACCGACTGGTAGAAGCGCAGCGGATCGATGATCCGGTAGCGGGCGAAGGCATCGACCTCCAGGTTCTGGCGGTCGGCGGTGAGCAGCGTCTGGACCGGCAGGTCGAGGTCGAGCACCCGCTTGTCGAAGACCACCACGTTCTCCATGAACGGGATCTTGAAGTAGAGGCCCGGCCGGTCCTCGCCGGTCTGGTTGAGCACGGCGCGCACGCGGCCGAACTGCAGGACGAGGGCCTGCTGCATCTGACCGACGGTGAAGACCGAGGCGTAGAGGGCGAGGGCGATCGCGGCCGCGATCACCGCGAGCCCGGTGCGGAGCGTCTGGCCGTTCATCGGGCGGCTCCGGTCTGGGTGTTGCCCTGGACGCGGCCCCCGAACTCGGCGAGCGGCAGAACGGGGAGCACGCCGGCGCTGGCCGCGCCGGACGGGCCCTGCCCGTTCTGGTCGATGATCACCTTGTTCACGGACCCCAGCACCTTCTCCATCGTCTCCAGGAACAGCCGCTCGCGGCTCACCGCCGGCGCGACCTTGTAGGATGCGTAGACCTCGTCGAAGCGGGCCGCCTGGCCGGTGGCGTCGGCGGTGGCCTTCGTCTTGTAGGCCTCGGCCGCCTGCACGATCTGGGCGGCGCGGCCGCGGGCCTGCGGCACCTCGCGGCTCGCGTAGGTCTTGGCCTCGTTCTGGACGGTGTCGGCGTCCTGCTGGGCCGCGTTCACGTCGATGAAGGCCGGCCGGACCTCCGGCGGCGGGTTGACCGAGACGAGCTGCACCACCTCGATGCGCACGCCCGCGCCGTACTCGTCGAGCGCCGCCTGGAGGATCTCACGCACCTCCTGGGCCACGCTCGACTGCTCGTTCGTGAGGATCGCCTGGATGTTGCGCCGGCCCACCACCTCGCGCATCGCGCTCTCGGCGATGGCCTTGATGGTGCCCTCCGGGTTCTGGAGGTTGAACACGAAATCCGAGGCCTTGAGCGGGTTGACGCGCCACTGCACCTCGAAGTCGAGATCGACGATGTTCTCGTCGCCCGTGAGCATCAGGCTCTCGTCGGGCACGTCGCGCATGGAGGTGCGCCCGCTGCCCGAGGAGCGGAAGCCGACCTGGATCGAGTTGACCTGGCCGACATTCGGCTTGGTCACCGCGCCGACCGGGTAGGGGAAGTTGTAGCGCAGGCCCTCGCCCTTCGAGCCGACGTAGCGGCCGAAGATGGTCTCGATGCCGACCTGGTTCGGCGCCACCGTGTAGAAGCCGGTCAGCAGCCAGACCGCG
>NZ_LSIX01000476.1:0-9367 GCF_001556475.1 Methylobacterium sp. CCH5-D2
CTGCACGCCCGCCTGCGCGGCGCCGACGAGGCCGCAGCGGTGGCGCCCTGGCTGCCGCCGGGCGAGGCGGCGGGCGCCCTGTGCCCGACCGACGCGGTGCTCGCCCGCCTCTCCGCGGACCTGGCCGAGGCGATGCGCCGGGGCGTGATCGGCGACGTCCTGTTCGGCGTTCTGGAGCGCAAGGTCGCCGACCTCTCGGCGATCCAGGCGGCCTGCGAGCGGATCCGCAGCACGCCCCTGCCCTTCGCCTACACGCTGCTCCTCTACCGCACCGCCTGGCTCTACTGCCTGTTCCTGCCCGTCGGCCTGTCGGGCTCGCTGGGCTGGGCGACGCCGGCCGCGGTCGCGCTGGTGGCCTACACCTTCTTCGGCCTCGACGCGCTGGGCGACGAGCTGGAGGAGCCCTTCGGCACCGACCCGAACGACCTGCCTCTCGACGCCATGCTGCGCATGGTCGAGGCGATCGTGCTCGACGCACTCGGCGAACCCGTGCCCGAGCCGCTGCGGCCCGAGAACTTCCTGCTCCGATAGGGGCTCGCCTCCGGTCTCCCGCCCGGGTGCCAGCATGGGTGCCCGCCTGGGCGCCCGCGGCGCCGGATGCGGGAAGGGGCCGGCGCAGGCGCCGGCCCCTCCACGATTCCGTCCCGTCGCGCGGGTCCTACTCGGCCGCCGTCACGTCGGCGGTGAAGTGGCCGCACCAGTCCTGCGAGGCGACGACGGGCCACAGGCCCTTGGATTCCGGCGCCGGCTGGCTCACCGGCGGATTGAAGCGGCACAGGCCCTCGTCGCCCGAGGCCTGGGCGCCGTTGAGCTTGTGGTCGTCGAAGAAGCGGCAGCTCTCGCAGGAGGCGTTGGTACCGGCCATCGTCATGTCTCCGTTCGTCGTCGTGGCTGCGTGGTGGTCCGTATCGGAGGGAGCCGCGGCGTCCGCGCCGGGGCCCCCGCTGCGAGTTCTTAATTAGAACAACTAAAAAGAGACGTCAACGGACTCGGGCTCGCACGCGGCCTCGCGGCCGGTGGACGCCGGCCGGACAGGCGGGAGGAGCGGTTCGCGGTCGGGATTTGTACCCTGGCCCGGGCTGTGGTGATGTGCGGGCGCGCCGCCAAGCTGCTTCGCGCCGCCGAGCTGCTTTGCACCCCCAAGCTGCTTCGCGCCGTCGAGCGGCCCCGGTCTCGCCGCCAGGATGCGCGTTCCGGAGCCCCGCACAGGACCCGCCTTGTTCCGACTGATCTACAAGAGCGCGGCCCGCCACGAGGCGGAGGAGATGTTCCGGCCGCCCAACCTGCCTGCGATCCTGGAAGCCTCGCGCCGCCGGAACGGCGAGGCCGGCCTGACCGGCGTCCTCGTCTATACGGGGACCGGGTTCCTGCAGGTGCTGGAGGGCGGGCAGGCCGAGGTGCTCGGCGTGTTCGAGCGCCTGCTCGTGGACCGGCGCCACCGCAGCATCTCCGTCATCGAGATGGGCGAGACCGAGCGGCGCCTGTTCGGCTGCTGGTCGATGGGCTTCCTGGGCGCCTCGCCGGAGGCCGACGCGCGGCTCGAGGCCGCGCTCGGCCCGCTGCCGGGGCTGGAGCGCGATCCCGCCCGCCGGGTCGAACTCCTGCGCGCCACCCTGCTTCTGCTCGTGGACGCGCCGATCAGCCTGCTCTGGCGCGAGGGCCTGACCTGATCACGATTCCGGACGCGTGTTTCTCGGAACGGAGCCGGCGTCGTCCGGTTCACCCGGTACGGCACCCCGGCGTGCCGGACGCTCCGAGCGTTTCCTCCCGGACTCGGGCCGCCCGCGGGGCGGCTCTTTTTTTGCCCGGTCAGACGGTCAGCCGCCCTTCCTCCACCGCGTGGCAGGCCACGCCGTCGATGAGGCGGGGCACCTCGGCCCGGCAGCGCGCGTTCGCGTGCGGGCAGCGCGGGTTGAAGGTGCAGCCCGGGGGCGGGTCGATCGGGTTCGGGATCTCGCCGGACACCGGCGTGCGGGCGCGGCCGATATGGGCGAGGTCCGGCACCGCGTCGAGCAGCATGCGGGTGTAGGGGTGGCGCGGGCGCTCGAAGATCGCGGCCTTGTCGCCGACCTCCACGAGGCGCCCGAGATACATCACCCCGATCCGGCTCGCCATGTGGCGCACCACGGCGAGGTTGTGGCTGATGAACAGGTAGGTCAGCCCGAGCCGGTCCTGGAGGTCGCGCATCAGGTTGAGGATCTGGGCCTGGACGGAGACGTCGAGGGCCGAGGTCGGCTCGTCGCCGACCAGGAACTCCGCCTGGCTCGCCAGCGCCCGCGCGATGGCGATGCGCTGGCGCTGGCCGCCCGAGAAGGCGTGCGGGTACTTGGCGGCGTCGTCCGGGTGCAGGCCCACGAGTCGCAGGAGCTCGCCGACGCGTTCCCGGATCGCCGCCTCGCCCCGGACCAGGCCGAACGCCCGGATCGGCTCGGCGATGATCGCCCCGACCCGCCAGCGCGGGTTCATGGAGGCGTAGGGGTCCTGGAAGATCATCTGGATCCGCGCGCGCAGGCGTCGGCGCTCGGCCGCCTGGCGCGGATCCGTCATCGAGACCTCGGCGATGCGCACCTCACCCGCCGACGGCGGCAGCAGCCCCACCACCATCCGGGCGACCGTGGACTTGCCCGAGCCCGACTCGCCCACCAGCGCGAAGGTCTCGCCGCGCCGGATCGTGAAGTCGACTCCGTCGACCGCCTTGAGGGTCTGGCGGGGCGCGCGCTCGATCACCCGGTTGAGCCAGGGCTTCGAGACGTCGAAGACCCGGCGCAGGTCCTTCACCTCGACGTAGGCGCTCGAGCCTGCGTTCATGCGGCTTCTCCGCGCGCGTCGTAGAGGTGGCAGGCGACCCGCGTCCGCTCGACCGCGACGGGCTCGGGCCGCTCGGTGCGGCAGCGCGCGAACGCGCTCGGGCAGCGCGGGTTGAAGGCGCAGCCCGGCGGGATCGCGGTGAGCCGCGGCATGGCGCCCGGGATCTGGGTCAGGCGCTCGGCGGTGTCGCTGAGCGTCGGGATCGCGCCCATCAGGCCGCGGGCGTAGGGGTGGTGGGGGTGGCGCACCACGCTCGCCACCGGGCCGATCTCGGCGATCCGGCCCGAATACATCACGGCGACCCGGTCGGCGGCCTCGGCGATCACGCCCATGTCGTGGGTCACCAGCATCACGGCCGTGCCGCGCTCGCGGCAGAGGCGCTTGAGGAGCGTGATCACCTGGGCCTGGACCGAGACGTCGAGCGCGGTCGTCGGTTCGTCGGCGATGATCAGCTCGGGCTCGGCCGCGAGCGCCAGGGCGATCACCACGCGCTGGCGCATGCCGCCCGAGAACTCGTGCGGGTAGCCGTCGATGCGCCGCTCGGGCGCCGGGATGCCGACCTCGGTGAGAAGGTCGATCGCCCGCGCCCGGGCGGCCTTGGCGGAGAGGTCGGTATGGGTGCGGATCGTCTCCACGATCTGCTCGCCGACCCGGTAGAGCGGGTCGAGGGAGGTGAGCGGATCCTGGAAGATCATGCCGATGCGCCGGCCCCGGACGCGCCGCATCTTCTCGGGCGGCAGGTCGTCGATGCGCTCGCCCCGCAGGCGGATCTCGCCCCCGGCGATGCGGCCGGGTGGGTCGATCAGGCCGATCACGGCCGAGCCCGTCACCGACTTGCCGGCCCCGGACTCGCCGACGACGCCCAGGATCTCGCCCCGGGCGATGTCGAACGACACGCCGTCGATAGCGGTCAGCGTGCCTCGGCGCGTCTCGAAGACGACGCGCAGGTCGCGCACGGAGAGGACGGTCTCGGTCATTGCAGCTTCGGGTTCAGCGCGTCGCGCAGCCAGTCGCCCAGCAGGTTGATGGCGATGACGAGGCCGGCGAGCGCCACGCCCGGAAAGGCCACCACCCACCACTCGCCGGAGAACAGGAACTTGTTGCCGGTGCGGATCAGCGTGCCGAGCGAGGGCATCGTCTCGGGCAGGCCGGTGCCGAGGAAGGAGAGCGTCGCCTCGGTGATGATCGCCAGCGCGAGGTTGATGGTGGCGATCACGAAGACCGGCCCGGTCACGTTCGGCAGCACGTGCCGGAGCATGATCACCGGCGAGGACAGGCCGATGAGGCGGGCGGCCTGCACGTAGTCCTTGCCGCGCTCCACCATCACGGAGGAGCGCACGGTGCGGGCGTACTGCACCCAGAACGAGAGCCCGATCGAGACCACGATGAGCAGGATGGTGGCGTTGGTGTCGAGCGCGCTGCCGAAGGAGGCCTTGGCGACGCCGTCCACCACCAGCGCGATCAGGATCGCCGGGAAGGTGAGCTGCACGTCGGCGACGCGCATGATGATCGTGTCGAGCACGCCGCCGAAATAGCCGGCGACGAGCCCGAGGGCGATGCCGAGCGTGCCCGAGACGAGCACCCCCAGCATCCCGACGATCAGCGAGAGGCGCAGGCCGTAGAGCACCGCCGAGAGCACGTCGCGGCCCTGGTCGTCGGTGCCGATGAGGAAGGGCGCCTGCCCCTCCGCGTTCCAGAGCGGCGGCAGGTTCGAGTTGATGAGGTCGAGCTGGGCCGGGTCGTAGGGGTTCTGCGGCGCGATCCAGGGGGCGGCGAAGGCCAGCGCGAACATCAGCACGGTGGCGACGAAGGCGACCATGGCCGTCTTCGAGCGGCGGAAGCTCGCCCAGAGATCGGAATCGAGGAAGCGCGCGAGCCGCGAGAGGGGGCGTCCCGGCCGGGTCGCGGTGGCGTCGTCCGTCGCGGCACTCATGCGGCGCGCCCCACGCTGGTGCGGAGCCTCGGATCGACCACCGTGTAGAGGAGGTCGACCACGAGGTTGATGGTGACGAAGATCGCCGCGACGAGCAGCAGGTAGGCCGACATGATCGGGATATCGACGTTCTGCACAGCCTGCACGAAGAGGAGGCCCATGCCCGGCCACTGGAACACCGTCTCGGTGATGATCGAGAAGGCGATGACCGAGCCGAGCTGGAGCCCCGCGATGGTGATGACGGGCACCAGCGTGTTCTTCAGGGCGTGGCCGAGATGGATGGCGCGGGTGGTGAGCCCACGGGCGCGGGCGAAGCGGATGTAGTCGGTGCGCAGCACCTCCAGCATCTCGGCCCGGACGAGGCGCATGATCAGGGTCATCTGGTAGAGGCCCAGCGTCACCGAGGGCAGGATCAGGGCCTTCAGCCCCGAGACGGTGAGGAAGCCCGTGGTCCAGCCCCCGATCCGCACGGTGTCGCCGCGCCCGTAGGATGGGAGCCAGCCGAGCGTGACCGAGAACAGGAAGATCAGCAGGATGCCGATCAGGAAGGTCGGCAGCGAGACGCCGACGAGCGAGATCGCCTGGAACAGCTTGGCGAGGAATGTGTCCCGCCGGAGCGCGCAGTAGACCCCCATCAGGATGCCGACGCCGAGCGCGAACAGCGTGGCGCAGAAGGCGAGTTCCAGCGTGGCCGGGATGCGCTCGGAGAGCAGCGCCGTCACCGGCTGGCGGAACTGGTAGGAGATGCCGAAATCGCCCCTGAGCACGTTGCCGGCGTAGCGCCCGAACTGCACCAGCATCGGGTCGTCCAAGCCGAGCGATTTGCGGATCTCGGCCCGCTCGGAGACCGGCGTGTCCGGCCCGACGATCTGGTTCACGGGGTCGCCCGCGAACCGGAACATGGCGAAGGCGATCAGGCCGACCACGCCCAGCACCACGAAGGCCTGGGCGAGGCGGCGGATCAGGAACGCGAGCACGCTCGATGCCTCAGGGCTTCTTCGACACCCAGTAGAGGTAGAGGTAGTTGTCCGGCCGCTGGGTCAGCGTGATCTTCTTCGACACGCCCCAGGCGAGGGCCTGCTGGTGCAGCGGGATGTAGCCCCAGTCTGCCTGGATCGTGTCGAAGCCCTCCTTGATCTGGGCGTCGCGCCGGGTCTTGTCGGTCTCCTGCTCGACCTTGTCGGCGATCTCGTCGATCTTCGGGTTGCAGTAATTGCCCAGGTTCCAGCCGCCGCGGCCGGATTTCGGGTCGTTCCGGCAGCCCGCGATCTCGTACAGGATGTTGTGGCTGTCCTGCGAGGAGGGCGTCCAGCCGACGAGGTAGAACGAGGTGTCGTAGGCGGGAGCCAGCACCTTGGCGAAGTATTTGGCCTTGGGCTGGGCGTTGAGGTTCACCTTCACGCCCACCCGGGCGAGCATCGAGACCACGGCTTGGCAGATCGCCTCGTCGTTGACGTAGCGGTCGTTCGGGCAGTCCATCGTGAGGGTGAACCCGTCCGGGTAGCCCGCCTCGGCGAGCAGCGCCTTGGCCTTCTTGGCGTCGGCGGCGGGCCGCTTGAACTCGCCCGAGCGGTCGTAGAGCGAGGGCGCGATGAGGAGCGCCGAGGGCGTCGCCTGACCCCGCATCACGCGCTTGGCGATCGTGTCCTCGTCGATGGCGAGGTAGAAGGCCTCGCGCACGCGCTTGTCCTTGAACGGGTTCTTGCCCTTGACGCTCGAATCCTTCAGCTCGTCGCGCCACTGGTCCATGCCGAGGAAGATCGTGCGCAGCTCGGGGCCGGCCATGACGACGGCGTTGCCGCTCGATTCCACGCGCGGCTGGTCCTGGAGCGGCACGGGGTCGATCCAGTCGACCTCGCCGGAGAGGAGGGCGGCGACGCGGGTGGCCGAGTTGCCGATCGTGGTGAAGACCGCCTCGTCGAGGTTCGACTCGACCTTGCCCCAGTAGCCGGGGAACTTCTTGAACACCGTGCGCACGCCCGGCTGGTGCTCGGTGATCATGAAGGGCCCGGTGCCGTTCTCGTTGAGCGCGGCGTAGCTCGGGGAGGTGGCGGTCGGGGCCGAGGGCTGGACGGCGTTGTTCTTCTCCGCCCAGGTCTTCGACATGATGTACCAGGTCGGAAACTGGGCGATCGCGATCGGATTCGGGGTCTTCAGCTTCATGTCGACGGTGTAGTCGTCGACCTTCACGAACTCGGCGTCGCCCGGCACGTTCGTCTGGAAGTTCGAGCCCGGCGCGCGCACGCGGCTCGCCGAGAAGATCACGTCGTCGGCGGTGAAGGGCGAGCCGTCGTGGAACGTGACGCCCTTGCGCAGGTGGAAGCGCCAGCGCGTCGGCTCCGGGTTCTCCCAGGACTCGGCGAGCTGGGGCGCGAACTTCATGTCCTTGTCGCGCATCACCAGGGCCTCGTAGACGGCCCCGTGCATGCCGATCGTGAAGGTTTCCTTCAGCGAGTAGGGATCGAGCGACTTGATGTCGCCCTGGAAGGCGAAGCGGAAGACGTTCTGGGCCTGCGCGAGGGACGAGCCCCCGAGAAGTCCCAGGGCAAGTCCGGTGGCGAGCAGCGCGTTCTTCATCGTCACAGCATCACACCGCATGCGCATCATGTCCACGTTTCCACTGAGGGGGATCGGTCCGAGGACCGGGGAGAACCTTCACGGGTATGCGGAACTTGTGCCAGCAAGCTTGAGCGATGTGCAACCGGGCTTTGCGCCCGCCGCCCCGGGGGCGCCCCGCGCGTCGCGGGTGCCGGGTGGCATGCCCCGGGATCCCGCCTCGCGACTCGCGTGTGGATGCATGCCGTGGCCGGGAACCGGGATCGAAGAACGGACCGCCCCAAGCACGATCCCCAAGCACGATCACGTGTCGTGGAAAGCCCTGCGGCCCGTACCGGAGCGTTATCGTGATGGAAATTTCTGTGAGAGCGTCGCACCAAATGCGTTTTGCCGGCCCATTCGACTATGGGCTGTCTTGACGGATCGGTGATCTTGCCCTTTGTCTCAGGCCGTTGTGGTCGGGAGGTCGTCGTGTCGGAGAATGATGAAGTTTTAGGAACGGATCAGATCGAGCTGACGGTTGATATCGTCTCGGCTTATGTCTCGAACAACCACATCCAGGCCGTCGATCTTCCTGCGCTGATCGGCACCGTTCACGCGGCGCTCAGCGATCTCTCGAAGCCGGCCGAGGCGGTGGAGGCTCCCGTCGAGAAGCTCACCCCGGCCCAGATCCGCAAGTCGATCACGCCGGATGCCCTGGTCAGCTTCATCGACGGCAAGCCCTACAAGACGCTGAAGCGGCACCTCACGAAGCACGGGATGGATTTCCAGGCCTACCGCCAGCGCTTCGGCCTGCCGGCCGACTACCCGGCCACCGCCGCGAGCTACTCGGCCAAGCGCTCCGAGCTCGCCCGCAGCCTGGGTCTCGGCCGCAAGAGCGAGGCCGCTGCCCGGGAGGCCGAGCCGGTCGAGACGGTCTCCGAGGCCCCGGCGGAGGCGCCGAAGACGCGCGGCCGCCGCAGCAAGCCGGCCGAGGCCGCCGCGCCCGCCAAGGGCCGCGGCCGGAAGAAGTCCGCGGCCGAGGCCGCCGAGTAGGACGGTTCGGAACGCACGGGGCGCTCTGCCGCCGCGCCGGACGCGGGAGCCTCGGCTCCCGCGTCCGGCCAGCGAGGTCTATCGGCCGAACAGGCTCTGCGCCACGGCGGGCAGGCGGTCCTGCCGGCTGCCCGCCACCACGACGAGGCGGCGCACCTCGCCCCGCAGGAAGGCCTGCAGGAAGCGGTCGTAGTTTCGGAAGACGACGCAGCCGTTCGAGGCGCCGCTCGGCCCGAGCATGTAGGTGTGGGCCAGAAGGCCGACCCGGTTGTGCACCGCGCCGCTCCCGCCGACCGGGTTGAGCCGGATCGCCCGGACCCCGTGGAACAGCGCCTCGCGCTCGGTCAGCAGATAGGTGCCGGGCGGCGTCGCGCCGCGCATCGTCTGGTGGACGAGCTTCGGGTTGTCCTGCGCGGGGCCGAGGCCGGAATGGGCCTCCAGAACCTCGCCGCTCGGCAGGGTCACGGTGCGGGCGGTGATGTCGTAGATCGCGGTGGCCTCGGCCGAGGGCTCGGGCACCAGCGTCCGGCGCGGGAGCGCCGCCGCGGGATCGCGGTCCAGCGCGGCGTACGCCATGGCCGGCTCCGGGCGATCCGCCGCCGGCCGCGTCCCGAACACCGCGTCGAAGAACGAGCGCTCGGCCGAGGCGTCGGACTGCGCGCGTGCCTGGGCCGCGGCCTGTTGCTGCGCCCGCGCGGCGAGCCTCTGCCGCGCCGCGATGCGCGGGCCCTGCGCGTCGGGGCGCAATTCGGCCGGGCGCGGCATCGGCAGCGGCACAATCTGCTCGGCGAGCCGGGCCGGGGCCGCCGCCTGCGGGGCCGGGGCCGCCACGGGCTTCGGCGGCGCCGCGACCGGCGGCCGTGCCTCGGCCACGAGAGCGGCCACGAGAGCGGGCGCGGGACGCGGGGACGGCGCGAAGGCGCCGGAGGGCGGGGCGGACGCCGAGAGGGTGCGCGTGCCGGACCCGAGGATCGGCGTCGGATCGAGCATCCAGGCGGTGCGGGCAGGCGCGGCCCTCGGCGGGTCGGCGGGACG
>NZ_LSIX01000477.1:0-437 GCF_001556475.1 Methylobacterium sp. CCH5-D2
CCCCCGCCATATGCGATCGCCCTGCTCTGCGGGGGAGGGTTGGCACCCGAAGGGTGACGGGAGAGGGGAGCGACGGCTCAGCAGAGTACTCGGCGTTGACGCTGAGCCATGATCTGAAGCGGGGTTCCCCTCACCCGACCCGGCCTGACGGCCGGCCCACCCGCCCCGCAGAGGGGGGAGGGAGAGTAGCGCCTACGCCGCGGGCGCCGAGGATTGCCCGGTCCTGGCCCGCCCCACCTCGATCAGCGCCGCGAGCTCGCCCGCCGCCGCGCGCACGCGCTCGGCGAGCGCCGGATCCGCGACCCGGCACTGCTCCATCTCGGCGCTGCCCGCGTAGACCGAGGTCGGCGCGATGTGGGCGGCGAAGAAGCCGAAGAGCGGGCGTAGCGCATGCTCCACCACCAGCGCGTGGCGCAGGCCCCCGCCGGTCGCGGTGA
>NZ_LSIX01000478.1:0-1196 GCF_001556475.1 Methylobacterium sp. CCH5-D2
GCGCGGTTCCAGTGGCGATCGAGGAGACGACCCCCGCCATATGCGATCGCCCTGCTCTGCGGGGGAGGGAGTGCCGCGCGCCGAACGGCCCGAGCTCAGAACCCCGGCTTCACCACCGCCAGGATGACGATGCCGATCATCAGGAGCGTCGGCACCTCGTTGATCACCCGGTAGAATTTGTGTCCCCGCGTGTTCCGGTCGGCGGCGAAGTCCTTCACCGCGCGGGCGAGGAAGCCGTGCGCGCCGCTCATCGCCAGAACCAGCACGAACTTCAGCTGGAGCCAGAGGCTCGCGTAGTAGCCGCTCATCCAGGCCAGCGTCAGGCCGAAGACCCAGGTGGCGATCATGGCGGGCGTCATGATCGCCTTGAGCAGGCGCCGCTCCATCACCTTGAAGGTCGCCGACTGCGCCTCCGAGCCCGGCGGCAGGGCGGCGTGGTAGACGAAGAGCCGCGGCAGGTAGAGCATCGCCGCCATCCAGGCGATCAGCGCGATGACGTGGAGCGCCTTGATCCAGTCGTAGAGCACCGGGATCAGCCCCTGAGCCGCGCCAGCATCCGCTCCACATGCGCCACCGGCGTCTGCGGGGTGATGCCGTGGCCGAGGTTGAAGATGTGGGGCACAGCCACCGTCGCCCGCAGGATCGCGTCCACCTCCGCGTCCAGCGCGTCGCCGCCCGCGATCAGCGTCTCGGGATGCAGGTTGCCCTGGGTCACGGTCGAGGCCGGCACGCGGGCGCGCAAGGCCGCGAGATCGACGCCCCAATCGACGCCCACCGCGTCGGCGCCCGTCTCCGGCACCACGCGGGCATGGCCGTCGAGCCCCGAGCCGCGGGCGAAGACGATGATGCGCGCGTCCGGCACCTCGGCGCGGACGCCCGCGATCATCCGGGCGATCGGGCGGAGCGACCAGCGCGTCAGCGCGTCCTCGGGGGCGTCCTCGGATGCCTCCGCGGGCAGCGCGCTCTCGGTGACGTCGCCGACCGGCTCGACCGGATCGGTCGCGTCGCCGGGACGCGGTAGAGCCCGCGGCAGGGTGCCGGCATGCGACTCGAAGATCTGCACCGCGTCGGCGCCGGCCCGGAGCTGGCGGATGAGATAGGCGGTCTGCACCGCGACCAGCCGGTCGATCAGCGCGTCGACCAGCGCCGTGTCGCCCTCGGCGAGCGCCCGGGCCGGCGCCGACGCGGTGCAGATC
>NZ_LSIX01000479.1:0-3627 GCF_001556475.1 Methylobacterium sp. CCH5-D2
CCCTTCGGCGCCGGCGGCTCGGCCGCGAGCCCGAACCTCGTCTACGTCGCGGCCGAGCCGCCGGCGCCGAAGGGCGAGGCGATCCTGGTGAAGGCTGATTCGCCGATCAGGACCGTGGCGGACCTGCGCGGCCGCACGGTCGCCCTCAACAAGGGCTCGAACGTGCACTTCCTGCTGGTGCGCGCGCTGGAAGAGGCGGGCGTGCCCTACGAGGAGATCAAGACCGCCTTTCTGACGCCGGCCGACGGGGCCGCCGCCTTCGCCCGCGGCGCGGTCGATGCCTGGGTGATCTGGGACCCCTATCAGGCCTCGGGCGAACGCTCGACCGGCGCCCGGACGCTGGTCAACGGCGAGGGCCTCGCGCCGAACCGGCAGTTCTACCTGTCGCGCCGCGACTTCGCCGACCAGAACCGCAAGGCGGTCGATGCGCTGATCGAGGCGGTCGGCGAGATCGACGCCTGGGCCAAGGACAACACCGACGCGGTGGCGACCGAACTCGCGCCGAGCGTCGGCATCCCGGCGCCGATCCTCGCGGTGGCGCTGCGGCGGCAATCCTACGGCGTCGCGCCCCTCGACGCGGCGGCCATCGCCGACCAGCAGCGGGTGGCCGACACCTTCCACAAGCTGAAGCTGCTGCCAAAGCCGATCACCGTGTCGGACGCGGTGTGGAAGCCGGGAAGCTGAGGAACGCGGGAGGTCCTTCACTCCGGCAGGCGCGGGAGCGGCGTGCCGTCCTTCGGGAGCGGATAGCGGGCCATGTTCAGCTCCATCGCCAGGAAGGTGTAGTAGCCGCTCACCGCCGCGAGATCGACGACGCCGTCCTTGCCGAAGCGCTGCTCGGCCTTGGCGAATGTGGTGTCCGAGACGCGCTTGTTCTCCTGCAGCTCGTTGGTGAAATCGTAGACCAGCGTCTCGTCGGCGCTCATGCCCTCCGGGCGTCGCCCGTCGCGGATCGCCGCGATCACCGGCTCGGCGATACCGACCTTCCTGGCGATCGGCGCGTGGACGTACCACTCGTAGTCCTGCGTCCAGCGCCGCGCCGTGATCAGGATGACGAGTTCCGAGAGCGTGGTGCCGATCTTCGGCTTGTAGCGCAGGTAATCGCCCATCGAGCGGGCGAGCGTCATCACCTCGGGCGAGTACATCAGCGGCTCGAAGGGGCCGAAGACGGGCGTCTTGCGCGCCGCCTCGAAGGCTTCGGCGGCCTGCTTCTGCTCGGGCGTGTACTGGCTCGGCGGAATCGTCGGCAGCCTCTCCGCAGCCCGGGCCGCGAGCGGTGAGACGATGAGGGCGAGGGCGAGGAGGGTACGCATCGTGGATCGGGTCTCCGAAGGGGGCGCCTCCTTGTCGCCGAGCGGGCGACCGGATGCGAGGCTCCTCCGGAGTGTCGCGCCCGGAAGGCCTGACACCGGCCGCGATTCGCGACGCCCCGCACCTCGCGGCGAAACGAAGAAGGCCCGGAGCGGCGGGCGCTCCGGGCCTTCGAAGGTGGCGGCGGGACGTTGGCTCTAGGCCAGCGCTTCCTTCGCACGCTCGGCGCGCTTGCGGTCGTTCGGGTCGAGCACGGCCTTGCGCAGGCGGATCGACTTCGGCGTGACCTCGACCAGCTCGTCGTCCTGGATCCAGGCCAGCGAGCGCTCGAGCGTCATCTTGATCGGCGGCGTCAGGCGCACGGCCTCGTCCTTCGAGGTGGTGCGGATGTTGGTGAGCTTCTTGCCCTTGAGCACGTTCACCTCGAGGTCGTTCTCGCGGTTGTGCTCGCCGACGATCATGCCCTGGTAGACCTTCCAGCCGGGCTCGATCATCATCGGGCCGCGATCCTCGAGGTTCCACATGGCGTAGGCCACGGCCTCGCCCTTGTCGTTCGAGATCAGCACGCCGTTGCGCCGGCCCGGCATCTCGCCCTTGTAGGGCTCGTAGGCCTTGAACAGGCGGTTCATGATCGCGGTGCCGCGGGTGTCGGTCAGCAGCTCGCCCTGGTAGCCGATCAGGCCGCGGGTGGGGGCGTGGAAGACGAGGCGCAGGCGGTCGCCGCCGGAGGGGCGCATCTCCAGCATCTCGGCCTTGCGCTCGGACATCTTCTGCACGACGACGCCCGAGTGCTCCTCGTCCACGTCGATGACGACCTCCTCGACCGGCTCCAGCACCCCGCCGTCCGCGTCCTTCTCGTAGACGACGCGCGGACGCGAGACGGCGATCTCGAAGCCCTCGCGCCGCATGGTCTCGATGAGGATCGAGAGCTGAAGCTCGCCGCGGCCGGAGACGTAGAAGGAGTCCTTGTCGGCGGCCTCCTCGATCTTGAGCGTGACGTTGCCCTCGGCCTCCTTGAACAGGCGGTCGCGGATCATGCGGCTCGTGACCTTGTCGCCCTCGGTGCCGGCGAGCGGCGAATCGTTCACGATGAACGACATCGTCACGGTCGGCGGGTCGATCGGCTGGGCCTGGATCGGGGTATCGACCTGCGGGTCGCAGAAGGTGTCGGCGACCGTGCCCTTCACGAGGCCCGCGATCGAGACGATGTCGCCCGCCTCGCCGACCTCGATGGGAGCCCGCTCAAGGCCGCGGAAGGCCAGGATCTTCGAGACGCGGCCGGTCTCCACGACCTTGCCCTCGCGATCGAGCACCTTGATCGACTGGTTGGGGCGGACGGTGCCCGAGGCGATGCGGCCCGTGATGATGCGGCCGAGGAAGGGGTTGGCCTCGAGAAGCGTGCCGAGCATCCGGAACGGGCCGTCCTCGGTCCGCGCCGGCGGCACGTGCCGGAGCACGAGGTCGAAGAGCGGGCTGAGGCCCTGGCTCTGGTCGCCGTCCGGCGAATCGGCCATCCAGCCGGCGCGGCCGGACCCGTAGAGGATCGGGAAGTCGAGCTGCTCGTCGGTGGCGTCGAGCGCGGCGAACAGGTCGAAGACCTCGTTGACCACCTCGTTGATGCGCGCGTCCGGACGGTCGACCTTGTTGATCGCCACGATGGGCCTGAGGCCGATCTTGAGCGCCTTGCCGACCACGAACTTGGTCTGCGGCATCGGGCCCTCGGCCGCGTCGACCAGCACGATCACGCCGTCGACCATCGAGAGGATGCGCTCGACCTCGCCGCCGAAATCGGCGTGGCCGGGGGTGTCCACGATGTTCACCCGGGTGTCCTGCCAGACGACCGAGGTCGCCTTGGCCAGGATGGTGATGCCGCGCTCCTTCTCGAGGTCGTTCGAGTCCATCGCCCGCTCCTCGACCCGCTGGTTCTCGCGGAAGGTGCCGGACTGCTGGAGCAGCTTGTCGACGAGCGTGGTCTTGCCGTGGTCGACGTGGGCGATGATGGCGATGTTGCGCAGCTTCATAAGGATGTCCGAAGCGTGAAGAACCCGCCACGGGGCCGGCCGATCTTGGCCGTCCCGCCGGGTGTGGTGGCGGATTCAGGGCTTTCCGCGTTGCAATAGAAGGTGCGGACGCGTCCGGCAAGTGCGCGTCCTGCAAGTGTGGGTGGGTGCCGTGCACCGATCATGCTGCGGCCGCCCCCGCATCCCCCTCCCCCGCAGGGGTGGGTGATCGCATACGCCGAGCGAGCCTCGGTCCGGTAAGGCGCGGGTCCCCTCTCCCGTGCGGGAGAGGGACAGGGTGAGGGATGAGAACTGT
>NZ_LSIX01000480.1:0-1076 GCF_001556475.1 Methylobacterium sp. CCH5-D2
GCGGCGGGGCGGGGCGGCAAGCCCTCCCCACATGGCCGGCCCTGCGCGGGAAGCGGGAAGCCTGGCCTGCAACTTGCGGACGAGTCGGCGCCCGCTACGCTCTCTCACCCCTGCGGGCAGCGTGATCCCATCCGACGATCCGGCTCCCGGCGGCCCCGGGATGACGACGGAGAGGCGGCATCGTCGTCGACGATCCTCCTCCCCGCGGAGGGGTGAGGAAGAGTCGCGGGCGCAGTGCCCAAGCAGTGCCCAAGCAGGTATTTTCCATGACCGATACCCCGACCGACCTCTCGCTCCTCTCCGCCAAGGCACTGGCCGAGGGCATCTCCGCCAGAACGTTCTCTCCCGTCGATGCCGTCGAGGCGATGCTCGCGCGGATCGCCGCTCAGGAGCCGAAGCTCCGGGCCTTCACGGAGGTCTACGCGGCGGACGCGCGGCTGGCCGCGGAGGGCGCCGACCGGGCGATCCGCTCCGGCCACGCGGTCGGGCCGCTGCACGGCGTGCCGGTGGCGCTGAAGGACCTCGTGGACCTCGACGGGCGCATCACCATGGGCGGCTCGGCCGCCCACCGGGCGCGGATCGCCCGCGGCACCGCGACCGTCGCGCGGCGGCTGATCGCGCACGGGATGATCGTGCTGGGGAAGACCCACACGGTCGAGTTCGCCTATGGCGGCTGGGGCACGAACCCGCATCTCGGCACGCCCTGGAACCCCTGGGATCCGGGGACGCCCCGCACGCCGGGCGGCTCCAGCAGCGGCACCGGCGTGGCGGTCGCCGCCCGCATGGCGCCCTGGGGCCTCGGCACCGACACGGGCGGCTCGGTGCGGCTGCCGGCCGCCTTCTGCGGGCTCACCGGGCTCAAGGTGACGGTCGGGCGCATCTCGACCCACGGGATCGTGCCGCTCTCCACCACCCTCGACACGCCCGGGCCCCTCGCCCGCACGGTTGAGGACGCGGCGCTCCTCTACCGGGCGATGTCCGGCCCCGACCCGCTCGACCCGACCACGCGGGGGATCGCGCCCGACGATCCGTTCCCGACCCTGAAGCGGGGCGTGCGGGGCCTGCGGCTCGCCCGC
>NZ_LSIX01000481.1:0-1697 GCF_001556475.1 Methylobacterium sp. CCH5-D2
GGCACCGTCCCGCCGCAGATCCCGCGCCCGAAGGTCGCGAGCGTCGCGTCGAACACGGCCGGGTCGCGCAGGGCGGCGAGCGGGCGCGCGCCCGGCCCGCCGGGGCCGGCGGCGACGCCGCCCCGATAGGCCGCGAGCGAATCGGGCACGCGGGCGGCGACCTCGGCGAGCGCGGCGGTCATCGCGCCTCCGCGGGGTCGGCCTGCGGCGTGCGGGCGACCGTGAGCGCCAGCCACGCGACGGCCGCCGCGTAGAACGGCACCGCGCCCGCGAAGTAGCCCGGCCAACCGGCCCAGCCGGCCAGCGCCGGCGAGGCCACCCGCAGGGGCATCGCGGCGAAGAAGGCCGCCCCGAACAGCAGCGCGTAGTCGGTGGCCGGCCGCGGCCCCTGGGCCCAGCGATAGATCATGTTGAACACCGGCACCCCGAGGATGCCGCCGCAGACGAAGTTCAGGACGGTGACGGCGATGGCGAGGTGGACGGCGCCCGCCGCGCAGGCGACCGCCATCAGGCCGCCGGTCGCCAGCACGCCGAGCCCGCCCCCCACGATCAGCCGGACCGTGCCGAAGCGCGCCGCGAGGCCCGCCGCCAGCACCGCCATGACGAGGTTCACGACCGGCAGGACGGTGCCGGTGAGGACGCCGACCTGGGCCAGCGGCACGCCGAGATCGAGCAGCGCCAGGGTGTTGGGCCCGGAGACGAGGTAGGCCGCCGCGAAATAGGCGCCGAGGGCGAGGATCGGCGAGACCAGCGTGCGCAGCCGCGCGAACGAGCCCGCCCGGCGCTCGGGCGTGCCGCCCCCTCTGCGCAGGCGCGCCTCCGGATAGGCGAGGATCGGCAGCAGGCAGAGTGCGTCAAGCGCCGCGCAGGCGAGCACCGCCCCGCGCCAGCCGAGCGCGTCGTAGGATCCGAGCAGAACGCCGACCCCGAGGATGCCCCCGAGGGACGCCCCGCAGAGCTTCGCCGCGGCGGCGTAGGTCCGCCGCCCCGCCGGCACCGTCTCGACCACCAGCGCCTCCAGCGCGATGTCCATGGTGGCGATGCAGGCAGCGGCCAGGATCGCCAGGGCGAGCAGCACGCCGAGCGGCCAGTGCTCGCCGAGGCTGAGGACGACGAGAAGCAGAACGGTGAGCCCGAGCGTTCCGGCAATCCAGCCGATCCGGTGCGCCAGGAACGGCAGCCGCACCCGGTCGAGCAGCGAGGCCCAAAGAAAGGTCAGGCCCACCGGCAGGTTGATGAGCTGCAGGAGGCCGACCTCGGCGAGGTCCATGCCGCGGCTGCGCAGGATCAGCGGCGCCCCGCCGGACAGGAAGCCGAGCGTGGCCCCGAAGGTCACGTACAGGCAGAAGAACGGTGCCAGCGGACGCAGCCCGGCCAGGAGGCCCGCTTCCCGGGAGGGGACGGCCGCGCTCAACGCGCCGGGCGCCCGGAACGGCGGGTGACGGGGCACACGGGACCGGAGGGACGGCAGTTTGGAATCACACTAATCTATTGTTCCGCCTCATCATTTCCGATTAGTCGACACCTCGGCGCGATTCAAGGTGACCGGGGCGGCACGGGGCCGTGACCCCGGCGCGCATATCGGGGGCGGATGCACGGCTTCCGGTCGATAGGTTCCGTCTGACGCATCGTTTCGGAACTGAGCGCGGGTGCCCTCTCCCATAGGGAGAGGTCTGCTTTCGCAGAAAGCCGGGTGA
>NZ_LSIX01000482.1:0-26059 GCF_001556475.1 Methylobacterium sp. CCH5-D2
GCCCAGTCCCCCGTCAACACCCCAAACGACAAACCCGCGAAAATTCCGCGACAGCTCCGTGACGCGCCCCCGCACCCGGCCGCGCCGAGAACCGCGCCGAGAACCGTGCCCAGAGCGGCGTGCGGTGAGGCGTGCCCTCGGCCATCCGTAGGACCGCTCCCCCCCCCCCTGTGCGGGCATTCGCGTTTCGCGGCGTGATCGCGTATATAGTGAACCATATCCCCTTCGAGAGCAGATCATCGAGCCATGGCGACGGCGTCGTTCGACACCGCCCGGCGCGCGGCCAGCGCCGTTTCCCCGATCGAGAAGAGCCCGGACGTCCAGCCCGAGGGCCTGCCCGGGCGACCGGTCTCGCTCGTCGGCCTCACACGGGCCGACCTGAAGGAGAAGCTCCTCGCCATCGGCGTGACCGAGCGCGAGAGCCGCATGCGCGCGGGTCAGATCTGGCATTGGGTCAACTTCCGCGGTGCCACCGATTTCGACGCGATGACCAATGTCGGCAAAGGGCTGAAGGCTGACCTCGCCCGCGCCTACACGCTCGACAGGCCCGAGGTGGTGAGCCAGCAGGTCTCGCGCGACGGCACCCGCAAGTGGCTCGTGCGCATGGCACCGACCGGCAAGCACGACCACAACCGCGGCGCCGAGATCGAGTGCGTCTACATCCCCGGCCCGGACCGCGGCACGCTCTGCGTGTCGAGCCAAGTCGGCTGCACGCTGACCTGCTCGTTCTGTCACACCGGCACGCAGCGCCTCGTGCGCAACCTCTCGGGGCCTGAGATCGTCTCGCAGCTCGTCGTCGCCCGCGACCAGCTCGGCGACTGGCCGGGGCTGATCCCCGGGAAGGACGCCGCCAGCGAGGCCGGCCGGCTGGTGACCAATATCGTGTTCATGGGCATGGGTGAGCCCCTGTACAATCTCGACAACGTGCTCGACGCGCTCGGCGTGATGTCGGACGCGGAGGGCCTCGGGCTCTCGCGTCGGCGCATCACCGTCTCGACCTCGGGCGTGGTGCCGCAGATCGGGCGGCTGGGCGCGGAGGGGAACGCCATGCTGGCAATCTCGCTGCACGCGGTGCGCGACGCGTTGCGCGACGAGCTGGTGCCGCTGAACCGCAAGTACCCGATCGCCGACCTGCTCCGGGCCTGCCGGGACTACCCGGGCCTCAGCAACGCGCGGCGCATCACCTTCGAGTACGTGATGCTGAAGGGGGTGAACGACTCGGACGCGGATGCGCGCGAGCTGGTGCGGCTGCTCAAGGGCATCCCGGCCAAGATCAATCTGATCCCGTTCAATCCCTGGCCGGGCAGCGCCTATGAATGCTCCGACTGGGACCGGATCGAGCGGTTCTCCGAGATCGTGTTCAACGCGGGCTACGCCTCGCCCGTGCGCACGCCGCGGGGCCGGGACATCCTGGCGGCCTGCGGCCAGCTCAAGAGCGAGACCGAGAAGCTGCGGGCTCGCGCCCGCATGCTGATGGAGGACGGCCTCGGCGCCGAGGGCTTCTACGCCGCCCCCGAAGCCAACGACTAGGTCCCGGGATCCCAAAGGGCCTGAGGCCCTTTGGCTGGGCCTGGGGCGCGTAGCCCCAGAATCGGCTCCCCCGGCCCGGCACAGCCGGGTCGGAGGAGCCGAATGCAGGGCTCTGCCCTGCACCCGCGAAAGGCCTCGGGCCTTTCGAAACAGGGACTTGGCGATGCGTCAGATCACACCGTCGGCGCGCAGCGCGTCGATCGTGGCGCCGTCGTAACCGAGCTCCGCCAGGATCGGCGCGCTGTGCTCGCCGAGCGCCGGCACGGGATCGAGGCGCGGCGCGTAGGCCTCCGTCCGGCCGGGCGGCAGCAGCGTCGGCAGGGGGCCGACCGGCGAGCCGACCTCGCCGAAGCGCCCGCGGGCGTGCAGCTGCGGGTGCGCCCAGAGATCCCCCATCGTGTTCACCCCGGCATTCGCGATGCCCGCCGCGTCGAGCCGGGCCATCACCGCCGCGCGGTCGAGCCCGGCGAAGGCCTCCTCGATGATCGCGGCGAGTTCCGTCCGCGCCGCGCTGCGCCGGGCATTCGAGTCGAAGCGCGGGTCCGCGATCAGCTCCGGCCGCTCCAGCACGCGGGCGCAGAACAGCGCCCACTCGCGCTCGTTCTGGAGGCCCAGCATCACGGTGCGCCCATCGCCGGTCGGGAACGGGCCGTAGGGATAGATCGTGGCGTGCGACGCGCCCGCCCGCGGCGGCGGCTCGGCGCCCTCGAAGGCGTAGAGCAGCGGGTAGCCCATCCACTCCGCCATGCACTCGAGCATCGAGATGTCGTAGCGGGCACCGCGTCCCGTGCGGTCGCGCTGGATCAGCCCGGCCATCACGCTCTGCAGGGCGTACATGCCGGCGGCGATGTCGGCGATCGAGTTGCCGGCCTTGGCGGGCGCGTCCGGGCTGCCCGTGACCGACAGGAAGCCGCCCTCGGCCTGGATCAGCAGGTCGTAGGCCTTCTTCTCGCGGTAGGGCCCGTCGTCGCCGTAGCCGGAGATATCGCACACGACGATGCGCGGGTTCTTCTGCGCCAGCACCTCGTACGAGAGGCCGAGCCGGGCGGCGGCGCCGGGCGCGAGATTCTGCACCAGCACGTCGGCCCGCTCCACCAGGCGGTCGAGGATCCCGGCGGCCTGCGGCGCCTTGAGATCGAGGGTCAGGCTCTCCTTCGAGCGGTTGGTCCAGACGAAGTGCGAGGCCATGCCCCGCACCCGCTCGTCGTAGGCGCGGGCGAAATCGCCGGTGCCGGGGCGCTCGATCTTGATCACCCGGGCGCCGAGGTCGGCAAGCTGCCGGGTGCAGAACGGGGCGGCGATGGCGTGCTCCAGCGAGAGCACGGTGATGCCGTCGAGGGGACGCGGGTTCATGAGAATGTCGCCTGCATGCCGACGCGGCCGTCCGAGGTGAGCGTCCAGGCCTCCCCGCTTCGCGCGCGCCCTGTCTCCCCCGTCAGCCGGGCCGAGACGGTCAGCGGCGCGCCGTCCATGACGGGGCTGAGACCGCGGAAGCGGAACGTCTCGGGCGTGCGGCCGGCGAGCCGCGCCGCGAGGTGGAGCAACCACGTCGCCTGGAGCGGCCCGTGCACCACGAGGCCCGGATAGCCCTCGACCTCGCGCGCGTAGGTGCGGTCGTAGTGGATCCGGTGGCCGTTGAAGGTGAGCGCCGAGTAGCGGAACAGCTGGGTCGGGCCGGGCTCGACGGTCTCCGAGAGGTCGGCCTGCGGCACGCCTCCCGCGGCCTCGGGCGGCTGGCCGGTGCGGCCCGGCGTCATCTCCCGGTAGACGATGTCGTGGCACTCGGAGACGGCGGGCCCGCGCGCCGTCTCGAAATCGTGGTGGACCGCGACGAAGCAGAGCGGGCCGGTGCGCCCGTGCTTCACCTGAACGTCGCCGATGCGGGAGGTGCGCCGGACCCGGTCGCCGACCCGGAGGGGATCGCGGTGGACGATCTCGCCGCCCGCCCACATCCGGCGCGGCAGCGGCACCGGCGGCAGGAATCCGCCGCGGGCCGGGTGGCCGTCGGGGCCGAGCTCGCGCATCGGCCGGATCGGCGGCGAGAGGCACCAGTGGATCGCGAGCGGCGCGACCTCGCCGGGCTCCGGATCGCCCGGGTCCTGGTCGAGCGTCGCGCGGAAGGCGCGGACCGTCTGCCCGGAGAGCTGGTCCTCGGCGGTCTCGGTGCGGCCGATCCACGTGCGCAGGTGGTCGAGGTCGAGGGGGCTGGCGTCCATCGGGCTCATTCTGGCGGGGCTCGCGAGGCCGCGACCTTGTCACACCGGGCGGGCCGCGCCCAAGACGGCTTTCTTCTCGCACCCATAAGGCGGTGCTATGCGGCCGATCCGGCCGCCGATGGACGATACGCGCCATGGACCTGCGCCAGCTCCGGTACTTCGTCGCCATCGTCGAGCAGGGCTCGTTCTCGCGGGCGGCCGAGGTGCTGCGGGTGGCCCAGCCGGCACTGAGCCAGCACATGCGCCACATGGAGGCGGAGCTCGGGCTGCCGCTGCTGCACCGGGGGCCGCGGGGTGCGGTGCCCACGGAGGCTGGGGCGCGGCTCCTCGGCCATGCCCGCACCATCCTCGACCGCTTCGCCGAGATCCCCGACAGCGTGCGCGGGGCGGACCGCCCGGTGACGGGGGACGTGCGTATCGGGCTGCCCGGCACGGTGAGCGAGATCCTGTCGGTACCGCTGATCGAGCGGGTGCGCGCCGAGCATCCGGGCATCCGGCTGCGCGTCGCGGAAGCGATGAGCGGCTACATCCTCGACTGGCTCAACCGGGACGCCGTCGATCTCGCGGTGCTGTACAATCCGGCCGCGCCGAAGGGGCTCGTCCTGCGCCACGCGCTCACCGAGGAGCTGTGCCTGTTCGGGCGGCCCCCGGGCGGGGCGGCCTTGCCGGAGGGGCCGGTGTCGCTGGCGCGGGCGGCGGCCCTGCCCCTGATCCTGCCGGCCCTCTCGCACGGCCTGCGCGACCTGATCGAGGAGGTCGCCGAGACGGAGGGCGTCCCGGTGACGCCCGGCATCGAGATCGATTCCTACGCGCGCATCAAGGAACTCGCCGCGCGGGGCCACGGCTTCGGCATCCTGCCGCGGGCGGCGGTCGCCGCCGAGGTGGCCGCGGGCGCCTTCCAGTCCTGGCCGATCGGCAGCCCGCCCCTGCGGCGGCGGATCTACCTCGCCCACGCCGCCGACCGGCCGCTCTCGGCGGCGGCCTCCGCCGTCTCGGGCCTCGCCTGGGACCTGCTCGGCGAGCTGGTGCGCTCGGGCGCCTGGCCGGCCGATCTGGCGCGGTAGAAACCGATGATTCGCGTCCGGCCGGCCCGCGCCCTTTTCCCGGACGCCCGGAGCGCTTGCGGAAGGTGATCCGGAAAATGGCAGCGTTCTGTCCGTCGGGGTCGGCGCGTCGTTGGAGACCGACATCGGACGGTGCACTCCCAAGCCGCCGGAATCGCGGGCGCGGCCCGAGCGCGGCCGTTGACCGGTGCGACGGGGCCCGCCATCTAGGGTCGGCCCGTCATCCGCGAGAGGAAGCCCGGCCCGCCCACCGGCGGGTCCCGGGCTCTACGTCAGCCGCTTGCTCGAGCTTGCCATCGCCGTCGCCCTCATCGCGCTGAACGGCGTCTTCGCGCTCTCGGAGCTCGCGGTGGTCTCGGCCCGCAAGAGTCGCCTGCGCGCGATGGCCGAGGACCGCCGCGCGGGCGCCGCCGCCGCGCTGGCCCTGGCCGAGGAGCCGGGGCGCTTCCTCTCCACGGTGCAGATCGGCATCACCCTCATCGGCATCCTGTCGGGCGTGGTCTCGGGCGCGGCGCTCGGCGACCGGCTGGCCGACATCCTGATCGATGCGGGTCTCACCCGCTCGCTCGCCGACACGCTCGGCTACGGCCTCGTCATCGCGGTGATCACCTACCTGTCGGTGATCGTGGGCGAGCTGGTCCCGAAGCACCTCGCCCTGCGCGACCCCGAGGGCATCGCCTGCCTGGTCGCACCGGGGATGCGGCTGGTCTCGCGGGCGGCCAAGCCCGCGGTCTGGCTCCTCGACGCCTCGACCCGGGCGGTGTTCCGGCTGATCGGCCAGGAGACCGAGAGCGCGAGCGCGGTGACCCAGGAGGAGATCCGCGCCCTCGTGGCCGAGGCCGAGACGGCGGGCGTGATCGAGACCGGCGAGCGCCGCATGATCGCGGGCGTGCTGCGCCTCGGCGACCGGGCGGTGCGCGGGGTGATGACGCCGCGCACGGAGGTGCGCTGGATCGACCTCGGCCGCGACGCCGCGGAGATCCGCGCCCTGCTGCTCGACAGTCCCCACTCGGTGCTGCCGGTCATCGACGGCAACCCGGACGACGTGATCGGCGTGCTGCAGGTGCGCACGCTGATCGGCCCGCTCAGCTCCGGGGCGCCGCTCGACCTGCGCAGCCACGTCCGCGCCGCGCCCGTCGTGCCGGACACGATCGACGCCCTCGAGGCCCTGGAGCGGCTGCAGGCGGCGCCCGTGCCGATGGCCCTGGTGCACGACGAGTACGGCCATTTCGACGGGGTGGTGACGCCCGCCGACATCCTCGACGCGATCGCGGGCGCGTTCCACTCGGAGGCCGCCGAACCGGAGGCGGTGCAGCGCGCCGACGGTTCCTGGCTCATCGCCGGCTGGATGCCGGCGGACGAGATGGCCGACCAGCTCGGGATCCGCCTGGAGGCATCCCGCGCCTACGAGACCGCGGCGGGCCTCGTCATCCATGCCCTGCAGCGCATCCCGGAAACCGGCGAGACCTGCGAGATCGCGGGCTGGCGCTTCGAGGTGGTCGATCTCGACGGACGCCGCGTGGACAAGATCCTGGCCACGCGGCTGGCCGAGGAGCCGGTCTGATCGACGGCGCCGGAGTGTCGGACGCGGGCGCGTGATACGGTTGAAGCGTCTGGTCGTTCGGATCCCTCCGGGATGACGCGCGGGTCCCCTCGCGGCCCGGGCGTCTCCGGGCAGCCCGCGGCCCTCCTCGGGTTCGGCGAGCGGTCGTCGCGGCGGCGGATCGGCCCGGGTCCCCGAGGCGGGACGGGCGCGTTACTCCGTCACGATCTTGTAGCCCTGGCCCGGCCGCAGGGCGGCGTTGCGCTCCAGGCCGTTGAGGACGAGGAAGCGGTCGAGCGCCCGGTCGGGCACCGCCATGCGGCGGGCGAGGTCCTCCGGATTCGTGGAGGATGCCTGCACCACCTGGAGCCGCAGGGGGCGCAGGGCCTGCGTCTCCGCGGACGAGACCGCGGCGAGGCTCGCGATCCAGCGCCGGAAGGCCGGATCGGGGTCGGTCGCGCCCTTGGCGGCCATGATCATGCGGTAGGTTGCCTCGCCCACGCGCAGCGCCGCGAGCCGGAAGGTCCAGTCCTTGCCGCGCGACAGTGCGGTCGCCGCCGGATAGGGGCCGACCTCGCGCAGCTCGACCGAGCCCGGCTCGATCGCGTCGTTCCAGGTCGCCTTCAGCACCGCGTCGAGGCCCTGGCCGGATTCGGCATCGACCTGATCGAACAGCAGGCGGCGGCTGCCCTCCGGCGTGGTGCCGAGCACGGCGTTGCGGGTGTTCTCGATCGCGAAGCCGTCCGGCACCTCGAAGGCGATGCCGAGGCTCGGATGGATGAAGCGGCGCCCGCGCACCGCGCCCTCGCCGGGATTGTCGCCGTAGGCGAGCCCGTCGATCGCCGCGAGGTAGCGCGCGCGGTCGTCCACACCGATCCCGGGCGCGCCGCTGCGGCGGGCGGCGCGCGTCACCAGGGTGATGCGCTCGGCGGTGCCCGGATGGGTCGCCAGCATGTCGGGCTCGCCGGGCGCCCCGGTGCCGGTCTTGAGTGCCAGCGTGCGGTTGAGGCTCGTGAGGAAGCGGCCCGCGCCGTAGGGGTCGTAGCCGGCCCGCGCCAGCGTGCGCACGCCGACCCCGTCCGCCTCCAGCTCCTGCTCGCGGGAGAAGCGGGCGAGCGCGAAGCGGGACTGGTTCTGCAGCTGCGCGCCGGTGGTCGGATCGTTCAGCACGTCCGCCACCACGCGGCTGACGAGCTGCGAGCGCAGCTCCAGCTCCGTGCGGGCCGTGGCGTGGGCCAGCGTGACGTGGGCGATCTCGTGGGCCAGCACCGCGGCGATCTCCGAGGTGTCGGAGGCGAGCGCCACGAGCCCGCGGGTGACGTAGAGCCGGCCGCTCGGCAGCGCGAAGGCGTTGACCACGGAGGAATCGAGCAGCGTCACCGCGTAGGTCTGGTCCGGCCGCTCGCTCGCGCGGACCAGCCGGTCGGTGACCTCGCTGACGAGCTGGAGCGTCGCGGGCGCCCGGTACTCGCCCCCGAAGGAGGCCACGAGCTTGAGGTGATCCGAATCGCCCGGCCGCTGCCGGCCGGTGGTGCGCGGCGCCTCGGCCGGCACCGTGACGGCGGCGGGCGCCAGGAGGGCGCCGGTCTGCTCGGCGGCGCAGCCGGCAAGCCCGAGCACGGCCAAGAGCACGGCCAAGAGCACGGGCACGGGCACGGGCACCAGCGCGCAGGCCATCGCCCGCACGCGTCCCTCACCGCTCCCGCCCTGTCCCGCGCCCCTCTGCATGCCCCGATTCGGCGCCGCGGCGCCCGTCCTCCGTCCCCGCCTCGTCGAGCGGCTCGACCAGTTCCGGCACCGCGACCTCGATCACCGGACCGCGCCGGATCTCGACCACGCCCCGCACCCGGACACGTCTGCCGGTGAGCCCCGCCCCAGTCAAACCATGTTCGAGCACCCGGCGCCAAGTGCGTTTCGACACTGTGACCGTGAGCCCGTCCTCGCCCCGGCGCACGAAGTCGAGGTAGGTGCGGGCGGCCCGCTCGCCGACGTGGCGCACCCGTCCCTCGACCACGACGAAGCGCCCCGCCAGCGCGCGCAGGGCCGGCCCGTCCCGCGCCTCGGGGAGCGGCGCCCGCCACAGGCCGAGCCCGCGCGCCCGCGCCCCGGCCTCGGCCCGCAGCAGCGCCGGGCGGCAGAGCGCGTCGGCCTCGCCCGGATCGACGGCGGCCAGCCCCGCGGCGGCGAGCCCGCCCGCGAGGTCGGCCTCCCCGTCCTCGGGGACGAGGTCGGCGCGCCGGCGCCCCCAGCGGTCGGGCGCGCCGCGGGGCACGACGGTGAGATCCCCCGCGCGCCGCGCCTCCAGCCACGCCCGGGCGGCGCGGTCGGCCTCGGGCTCGTCCGGCCAGCGCAGCGAATCGAGGAGCACGCGGGCACCGGAGGCGAGGCGGATCTCGCCGCGGGGGCCGACCTCCGCGAGCCGGTCGGCCCGGGCCGCCCCGGCCCCGCATTCGGCCGCCCCCTGCGCGGCGACCGGGCCCTGCGCGGCGGCCGGGCCCCAGCCGAACGCCATCAGCGCGACCGCGAGCGGGGCAAGTCCGTCCCGGACCCACCGGGCGACCGGTCCCACCCGCAGGCGTGATGTTCCAAGCGCCCGGCCGACCGCCCATGGCGGCGCCCGCTCCCCCGGCGTCATCCCGGGACCGCGGGGTGGAACCCGGAACGAGGCCGGTGAGAACCACATCGCGACAGGCATTCCCCCGATCCACCGGTCCGGCCACGGTTGGCCCCGGGAGCGGAGGATGCTATGAGGGCGGCGGTGTGTCTCCGTAGCTCAGCTGGACAGAGCACAGGTTTCCTAAACGCAAATTGGGCGCCGCGCCGGGAAACCGCGCGGCGGATCCGCTCAAAGTCGGGGAAAGCTCACGGCGCTCGTCGCGCCCTGCCGATCCCGAGCCAAGCCGGATGCCCCGTCAGGGGCCCGGAAGGTGTAGAGACTAGACGGGCGGCACCTAACGGCCGGATCTCCGGGTCCGCGCCCAAGGTGAAGGGATAGTCCAGACCACGAACGCCGCGGGAGAGCCGGGGCGGCGGCGAAAGCCGAAGTGGGATGAAACCTGGGGTCGCAGGTTCGAGCCCTGCCGGGGACACCACCCCCTCATTATGGTATAATTTGTCCGGTGCTGCACGCTCCGGCGCAACAATGTAACGGTTCGCGCCGTGACAAAACGTGCGCCAGCGCCTAAGCTTGACCGTATCCAAGCCCGGACGGCCGAGCCTCCGCTGTCCGGGCCGCAATGCGAGAGCGTGATGGCAGGCCAGAAGACCGATCAGCGCGACGTCTATGTCGGACAGCGCATCGCCGAGCAACGGCGCAAGGCCTCCCTGACGCAGAGGCGCGTGGCCGAAAGCTTCGGCATGTCGGCCGCCCAGCTGCAGAAGTACGAGAAGGGCACGAACCGGATCAGCGCGATCCATCTCGACATCTTCTCGCGCATGACCGGCGTCCCGCTGGAGTACTTCTTCCAGGGCGCCCCCCGGCTCGACGACCTGCAGCAGGGCGGCTTCGGCGAGGGGCGGCAGCAGCCCTACCAGGCCGAGGGCGACCTGCAGAACCTCGCCGAGGCCATGGCCCGGCGCGTGGGCGAGCACCTGCCCGAAGCGGTCCGGAAGGACCTCGCCGCGGCCGCGCAGGCCTTCGGGCGGAAGCTCGGCGGCTGATTCGCCGTGGCGGGCGGCCGGGGCTGATGTTCCGGTCGCTTCGTCCGGAATAACGGATGCGTTCGCCATTTCGGCTTGACCCTCGGCGGTGACGGGTGCGAGAAACCGCACCGTCAATCCGGGCCCGTCGCCTCCGCCGCGAGGATGCGCCCGTCTCACACGGGATGCACCGCGATGCCGCGCTCAGACTATCTGTTCACCAGCGAGTCCGTTTCCGAGGGTCATCCGGACAAGGTCTGCGATCGGATCTCCGACACGGTCGTGGACGCCTACCTCTCGGCGATGCCGGAGGCCCGCCTCGGCGTCGAGACGCTGGCCACCACCAACCGCATCGTCATCGCGGGCGAGGTGCGCGGCCCCGATTCGGTGACGTTCAAGGATCTGGAAGCGCTGACCCGCGAGGCCGTGCGCGACATCGGCTACGAGCAGTCGGGCTTCCACTGGAAGAACAACGACGTCGCCATCCACCTGCACGCGCAGTCCGCCGACATCGCGCAGGGCGTGGACGCGGCCGGCAACAAGGACGAGGGCGCGGGCGACCAGGGCATCATGTTCGGCTACGCCGCCGATGAGACCCCGGAGCTGATGCCGGCCCCGATCTTCTACGCCCACAAGATCCTCAAGGACCTCGCCGACGCCCGCAAGGCGAAGGATGGCGACGCGGCCAAGCTCGGCCCCGACGCCAAGAGCCAGGTCACGGTGCGCTACGCGAACGGCCGACCGGTCGAGGTGACGCAGATCGTGCTCTCGACCCAGCACCTCGACGAGTCGCTCGATTCGGCCGACGTGCGCGCCATCGTGGAGCCCTACATCCTGCGCGCCCTGCCGGAGGGCTGGGTCAACGAGGGCACCGTCTGGCACGTCAACCCGACCGGCAAGTTCGTGATCGGCGGTCCCGACGGCGACGCGGGCCTCACCGGTCGCAAGATCATCGTGGACACCTACGGCGGCGCGGCGCCCCACGGCGGCGGCGCCTTCTCGGGCAAGGACCCGACCAAGGTCGACCGCTCGGCGGCCTACGCGGCCCGGTATCTGGCCAAGAACGTGGTCGCGGCCGGCCTCGCGCGGCGCGCCACGATCCAGCTCGCCTACGCGATCGGCGTGTCGAAGCCGCTCTCGATTTACGTCGACCTGCACGGCACCGGCACCGTGGACGAGGCCCGGCTCGAGGCGGTCCTGATGGACGCCCTCGACCTCTCGCCCCGCGGCATCCGCACGGCGCTCCAGCTCAACAAGCCGATCTACGCCCGCACCTCCGCCTACGGCCATTTCGGCCGGGCGCCGGAGGCGGACGGCGGCTTCTCCTGGGAGCGCACCGACCTCGCGCCCAAGCTGAAGTCGGCCTTCTGAGCCCTCCGATGAGCGGGAGGGATCTCACCCCTCCCGCGCCGGAGGGTGTTCACGACGCGGACGGTGCGCCCGAGCGCGCCTTCTTCGGCCGTCGCAAGGGCAAGCGCCTGCGCGACGCGCAGGAGCGGCGCCTCGCCGGGCTGCTGCCCGCGCTCCGGGTCACGGTGCCGGAAGCCGGCACCCTCGATCCCGCGACGCTCTTTCCCGCGGTCCCGTCCTTGCGCGAGGTCTGGCTGGAGATCGGCTTCGGCGGGGGCGAGCACCTCGCCGCCCAGGCGGCCGCGCACCCGGACATCGGCATCATCGGGGCCGAGCCCTTCGTCAACGGCGTGGTCAAGCTCCTGCGGGCGATCGACGAGCAGGGCTTGCGCAACGTGCGCATCCGCGACGAGGACGTCACCGCGCTGCTCGCCCGGCTGCCCGATGCCTGCCTCGCCCGCGTCTACCTGCTCTATCCCGATCCCTGGCCGAAGCGCCGCCAGCGCAAGCGCCGCTTCGTCTCGGAGGCCTCGCTCGCCGAGATCGCGCGCGTCCTCAAGGACGGCGGCGTGTTCCGCTTCGCCAGCGACATCGACGACTATGCCGGCTGGACGCTGGCGCGCGCCGCCCGCTGCCCGGACCTCGCCTGGACGGCGGAACGGGCCGACGACTGGCGGCAGCCCTTCCCCGGCTGGCCCGGCACCCGCTACGAGGCCAAGGCGATCGCGGCCGGGCGCCGGCCGACCTACCTGGAATTCGCCCGCCGCCCGCGCGATTGAGGCGCGCGGGCCTTCCGCGCGCGTTGCTACCATCCGCCCTACAAGCGCGGCCTTGCCGCAGCGGCGCGCTCCGGCCATGGTGCGCGACCGGGACGGGGGCGTCACCGGGGCCGCGAGCAGCCCCGGGCGTTCGAGGATGCGGTTTGGGCGAGGCCACTGACCACGATCCGGCGGGAGCCGGGGAGATGTTCCGCGTGGCCTTCGTGCAGGCGGAGATCGGCCTCGCCGTGCTGGATGATGGCGGAACCCGGCTCCGCGAGGCGAACCCCGCCCTCTGCGCGCTGCTCGGCTATCCGGCGGGCGCGCTGAAGGGCCACCCCTTCGCGGACCTTCTCGCCCCGGGCGAGGAGCCGGGCGAGGGCATCCGTTCCTGGCGCCGGGCGGACGGCGCGGCCCTCGACGTCCGGGTGCGCCGGAACGGGCCGGTCCTCACCGTCGAGGCGGTCGATCCCGACGCGGCGGCCCATTCCGAGGAGAACCGCGAGGCGCTCGCCGCCGCGGGCCTCGGCGAGTGGCGCTGGGAGCGGGCGAGCGGCCGGGTGATCCTGTCGCGGCGCGCGGGCCAGATCCTCGGCCACCCCGCCGGCACGGCACCGACCTGGGCGACGCTGCGGCAGGCCCTGCCCGAGGCGGCGCTGGAGCGGCTCGTCGCGGCGGTGCGCACGAGCCTGGCGGAGGGCGTGCCCTACACGTTCGAGGGAGCGCTGCGCCGGCTCGACGACGGGCGGACGGTGGTCGTGGCCAGCCGCGGCCAGCCCGTCCGCGGCCCGGACGGCACGGTGACGGGCCTCGCGGGCGTCGTGCAGGACATCACCACCCGGGTCCAGGCCCGGGACGAGCTCGTGGCCCGCGACCACCGCCTGCGCGCCGCGACCTCGATCGCCCGGCTCGGCATCTTCGAGTGGCACATGCTCGAAGACCAGGCGATCTGGGAGAACGAGCGGATGTTCGAGATCTTCGGGCGCGTTCCCCAGGACGGCACCATCGGCAAGTCGGAGTTCCTCGACGACATCCTCCACCCGGACGACCGCGACCGGGTGCGCAGCGCGATCTCGCGGGCGCTGCGCGAGGACGACATCCTGCACGTCACGGGGCGCGTCCGGCGCAAGAGCGACGGGGCGTGGCGCACCATCGACATGGCCGGCCGCTTCGAGCGCGACGCGCCGAACCGCCTGCCGCGCCGCCTGATCGGCGTGGTCGCCGACGTCACCGACCGGCGCACCGCCGAGGAGCGCCAGACGCTCCTGATCCGCGAGCTGCACCATCGGGTGAAGAACACGCTCGCCACCGTGCAGGCGATCGTCGGCTCGACGGCGCGCACCGCCTCCGGGATCGAGAGCTTCTACGAGGCCTTCGTCGGGCGCATCAAATCGCTCGCCCACACCCACACGGTCCTCACCGAAGACACGTGGCAGACCGCCAACCTGCGCGACCTCCTGGCCAACGAGTTGAAGCCCTACGCCGAGTCCGCGGCGGCGGACGCGGCCGACGGGCGCGTCGTCCTCGACGGCCCCGACCTCGACCTGCCCTCCGAGATGGCGGTGCCGGTCGGCATGGCGATCCACGAACTGACCACCAACGCCGCGAAGTACGGCGCGCTCTCGAACCGCCGCGGCCGGGTCGCGGTGACGTGGTCGCTAGAGCCGGGCGAGGCGGCCAGCATCCTGCATTTCCGCTGGCGCGAGAGCGGCGGCCCGCCCGTGCAGCCGCCGCGCCGCCAGGGCTTCGGCTCGCGCCTGCTCCAGCGGGTGCTGACCGCCCAGGTCCAGGCCGAGGTCGAGACCGACTACGCCCCGGAGGGCTTCACGCTCACCATGCGCGCGCCGCTGCCGGCCCGCGACCGGACGCTGAACCCGCTGGCGGGGTGAGCCCCAAGGATCGCGCCGTTGCCGAGGGGCGCCGTCCGCGCCCTCGTCAGGCCGCGCCGCGGGTGCTGCGCTCGCCGCCCGCGTCCACGAAGGCCTTGAGTTCGTCGAGCGACGCGAAGGTGAAGCGGCCCTGCGGGGTCTCGGCCTCGATCGAGCCGTCGGCGAACATGACGTAGGTGTTGCCGCCGGAGGCGTACTTTCCCACCACCTCCCGGCTCGCCCGGGGGGCTTCCGGCTCCGGCGCGGGCGGCCCGGCGGGCTCCTCGGCCGGCACCTCCGCCGCGTCGAGGCTCGGACGCAGCTCAGGCTTCTCCGCCTCCGCGGCGTCGCGAGCGACGAACAGGTCGCCGTCCTGGCCGACCCCGTCGTCCGGCTCCACCGGCCGCGCCGGCGCCTCGACGGCGGCGGGCTCCGGGTCGCGGGCGGCCGGCGGGGCCTCTTCGTCGATCTGCGGGGGCGCCTGGAGGTTTCGCGGCAAATCCTGATCGGCGAGCGGCTGGTCCTGATCGGCCTGCGGATGATCGTTCGACGTCTGCGGCGGCTTGGGCTCCAGGCCCGGCATCGGCAGTTCGGGCTCGCGCGCCGGCTCGGGCGCCGCGGGCTCGAACAGGCTGTCCTCGAAGGTGGGCTCCGCCTGCCGGCGCCCGCCGGCCGCGAGCGCGGCGCCGCCGAGCCCCGCCGCGCCGCCGAGGGCGGCCGGCAGCACCGGGCGCGGCGCGGCGGCCTCCGCCCGCGGCATCTCCGGGAAGGGCGGCAGCGCGGTCGGCACCGGGACGGCGCGCTCCCCGAGGCCGCGCTCGACCCGCCGCAGATACACCGCCACCACGCCGAGGCCGCCCAGCACCGCGCCCGCCGAGGCCGCGACGGAGCCGGCGATCACCATGGCCAGCCCGCTCTCCAGGCGCACGAACGGGAACCCCTGGACGACGGCGGCGCTGCCGCCGATCACCATGGCTGCGGCGAGCGCGAACAGCGCAACGATCATGATACTCTCTGGAACAGGCCGGCCCTTGCCCGGATCCGGGCGCGGCGCACAGTAAGGCCCTGGACCGGTTTTGCAAAACCGAACGCCCGGCCCCGGCGCGCGCCGTGCGGGGAAAAGCCGCGGCGCGGCGTTGCCGAGCCCGGCACCGCGACTTACCTACCGGGCCGTCGATGCTCGGCCGGCCGGGCGCGGCCCGGGAACGGGGGTCCCGACGGGATTCCCGAGGCCCCGGAGCCGGCGCCGAGCCGCCAGGATCGGGCGCGGGCCGGCGCGCTGCACGGCCGAAGAGCCCGAGAGACCAGCCCCGAGAACGGAGACGGAGCCCATGACCTTCACCCTGCCGGAACTGCCCTACGCCTACGACGCCCTGGCCCCCTACATGTCGAAGGAAACCCTCGAGTTTCACCACGACAAGCACCACAAGGCCTATGTCGATACGGGCAACAAGCTCCTTGAGGGCACCGACCTCCAGGGCAAGAGCGTCGAGGAGATCGTCCGGGCGAGCTACAACACCAACCAGGCGCTCTTCAACAACGCCGGCCAGCACTACAACCACGTCCATTTCTGGCAGTGGATGAAGCCCAACGGCGGCGGCACCCCGCCCGGCGCGCTCGCCAAGAAGATCGACGAGGATCTCGGCGGCTTCGAGAAGTTCAAGGCCGACTTCATCCAGGCCGGCATCGGCCAGTTCGGCTCCGGCTGGGCCTGGCTCGCGGTGAAGGACGGCAAGCTCGCCATCCTGAAGACGCCGAACGGCGAGAACCCGCTGGTGCACGGCGCCAAGCCGATCCTCGGCGTCGATGTCTGGGAGCACTCCTACTACATCGACTACCGCAACCGCCGTCCCGACTACCTCAAGGCCTTCATCGAGAACCTCGTGAACTGGGAGCACGTGGAGAAGATGTACGCCGAGGCGAACGCCTGAGGCTCGTCCCCGTCGGCGCCCCGCCGGGGCGCCCCCCGGCTGTCCGGTGAGCCGCGCCCCCAACCTGGGGGCGCGGTTTACTTTTGTCCGCAACTCTGCGGTGCGTTCGTCACCGAACGTTCAGGAAGGTCTTGCCAGAAGCTCCCTGGAATATTTCTGATTTGCGCGGCGCCCGCTCATCGCGGTCGCCGGGCCAGGAGGGGGCTGAGCCGTGAGCCGAGCGAGCGACCGTGCCGACGTGAGTGCGCCCGCACTGCCCGAGACAGAGGCTCTACGCGGGTCCGGCGCCCTGTCGCCCGCCATCCGGGACCATCTCGGCGCGCAGCTGCGCGAGAGCTACGCCGTCCTGATCGAGGAGGCCGCGCCGGACACCTTCGTGGACCTGATACGCCGCCTCGTGGCGGCCCTCGACGGCCACGCGGCGGCGGACGAGAAGGTCTTCGGCGAGGACCTGATCGCGGCGCTGCCGGCGCTTCGCGCCTTCGCCCTGTCGCTGGCGGTGAGCGCCGCGCGGGCGGACGACCTCGTGCAGGAGACGGTGCTGAAGGCCTGGGCCAACCGGGAGAAGTTCCGCCCCGGCACGAACTTCACCGCCTGGCTGTTCACGATCCTGCGCAACCAGTTCTACAGCGAGATCCGCAAGCACCGCCGCGAGGTCGAGGACGTGGACGGCGCCGCCGCCGCGACGATGGTCAGCCTGCCCGATCAGGTCGAGCGCATCGCGCTCCAGAACGTCTGGTCGACGATGGCCAAGCTCCCGGCCTCGCAGCGGGAGGCGCTGCTGCTGGTGGGCGCGCACGGCCTCACCTACGAGGCCGCCGCCGCGGTGATCGGTTGCCAGACCGGTACGGTGAAGAGCCGCGTCAGCCGCGCCCGCGCCTGGCTCGCCGACGCGCTCGGCCTCGACCGGGCGGAGCAGAGCCTGGCCTCGGGAACCACGCGGGCCTGACCCGGCGCGGGCTCCCGGGGCGCGCGAAACCCGGGCGGGTGTTGCGGTGCCCGCGCATCGGGCGGCGGGCGGATCTGCTACGGCAGGGCTCATGCCCGCTCCGCATCCCTCCAAGGTCCGCGCCCCGTGATCCGCTCCATCCTCTCGGTCGGCGGCTGGACGCTCGTCTCGCGCGCCACCGGCTTCGCCCGTGACGTGGTGATGGCCGCCGTGATGGGCGCGGGGCCGGTGGCCGACGCCTTCGTGGTGGCCTTCCGTCTGCCGAACCATTTCCGGGCGATCTTCGGCGAGGGCGCCTTCAACACCGCCTTCGTGCCGGCCTATGCGGGGCTCTCCGAGGCCGGGGAGCCGGGCGCCGCGCAGGCCTTCGCGGACCGCGTCTTCAGCCTGATGCTCGCCGTGCAGGTCGTGCTGCTGGGCCTCGCGCTCCCGCTGATGCCGCTGGTGGTGCGGGCGCTGGCGCCGGGCTTCTCGAAGGACCCGGAGCGGTTCGGGCTCGCGGTCTCGCTCACCCGCATCACCTTCCCCTACCTCCTGTTCATGACGCTGGTGACGCTGACCTCCGGCGTCCTCAACGCGCATCGCCGCTTCGCGGCCGCCGCCGGCGCGCCCGTGCTCCTCAACCTCGCGATGCTGGCGGCGCTGGCGCTCGCCTTCCTGTTCCCGAACGCCGCCTACGCCGCCGCCTGGGGCGTGGCGGTCTCAGGGCTCCTGCAGTTCGGTCTGGTCTGGTGGGACGCGCGCCGGGCCGGGATCGCCCCGGGACTGGCGCGCCCGACCCTGCGGGATCCCGCCATGATCCGCTTCTTCAAGGTGCTGGGCCCCGCCGTGATCGGCTCGGCCGGGTTCCAGATCGCGACGTTTGCCGACACCATCATCGCGAGCCTGCTGCCGACGGGCGCGGTCTCGGCGCTGTACTATGCCGACCGGCTCTATCAGCTCCCGTTCGGCGTCATCGCCATCGCGGCCGGCACCGTGCTGCTGCCCGAGATGAGCCGGCGCATCGCGGCGGGCGACGTCGCGGGCGCGCACGCGGCGCAGAACCGGGCGGCGGGCTTCTCCCTCGCGCTGTCGGCCCCCTTCACGGTGGCGTTCCTGACCCTGCCGGGGCTGATCATGGCGGCCCTGTTCCAGCGCGGCGCCTTCGGGGCCGAGGACGCGGCGCGCGCCGCCGAGGTGCTGGCGGCCTACGGGCTCGCCCTGCCGGCGGTGGTGCTGGTGCGCAGCGCGGTCGCGAGCTTCTACGCCCGGCAGGACACCAAGACGCCGCTCTGGGCCTCGCTGACGGCCATCGCCGTCAACGTGGCGCTCAAGCTCGTGCTCACCGGCCCCTACGGCGTCACCGGCCTCGCGCTCGCCACCGCGATCAGCCAGTGGGTGAACCTCGCGCTCCTCGTGGGGCTGGCCCGGCGCCGCGGCTGGACCGCGCCGGGCCGGACGCTCGGCCTCACCGGGATCGGCGTGGCGCTCGCCTGCGCGGGTCTCGCGGGGGTCGCGGTCTACGGCCTTCCACTCGCCGAAAGGCTGGTGCCGGCGCTGCCGCACGGGCGCGAGATCGCGGTGCTGGGCCTCATCGGCCTGGCGGGCGCCGCGGTCTACGGCGCCCTTCTCCTCGGCCTGCTCCACCTGTTCGGCCTGCGCCTGCGGCGTCGCTGAGCCGATGGGTCGGCACCGGCCTCAGGGGCTGAAGATCAGCACGAGGTAGACGAAGAACAGGATCAGGTGCACCGCCCCCTCCAGCACCGTGGTGCGCGGCCCCGAGAAGGTGAGCCCGCTGAGGATCAGCGTGACGGCGAGCAGCGCCATGCCGGTCGGGCTGAGGCCCAGGATCACGGTCTGCCCGGAGATCAGCCCGATTGCCAGCACCGCCGGCACGGTCAGCCCGATCGTCGAGGTCGCCGCCCCCAGGCACAGGTTGATCGCCCGCTGCAGCTCGTTGCGGGCGATGGCCTTGAGCGCCGAGATGCCCTCGGGCGTGAACACGATCGCGGCGATCAGCACGCCCCCGAGGGCGGAGGGCGCGCCGAGGGCCGCGATGCCGTGGTCGAGGATCGTCGCGAGGCTCTTCGACAGGAGCACGATCGGCAGGATGTTGGCGACCAAGAGCCCGATATGCCGCACGACCATGCCGGCCGAGGCCCGGTGCTTGGCGGGCGCCTCGACCGCCTCGGTGCGCTCGGCCTCGGCCCGGGCGCGCGGATCCTTGAAGAAGTCGCTGTGCCGGCCCGTCTGGATCAGCAGGAACACACCGTAGAGCGCCACCGTGAAGATCGAGAACGCCACCGCCTGGAACTGCGTCAGCGAGCCGTCGGGGGTCGAGGTGGTGAAGTTCGGGATGATCAGCGCGATGGTGGTGAGCGGGATGATCACCGCCAGGAAGGCGGAGGCGCCCTGCAGGTTGTAGCTCTGCTGGTGGTGGCGCAGGCCGCCGACGAGGAGCCCGAGGCCCACGACCCCGTTCAGCACGATCATCAGCACGGCGAACATCGTGTCGCGCCCGAGCGTCGGCGCGGCCTTGGCCGAGAGCATCACGGCCGAGACCAGCGCCACCTCGATGATCACGATGGCGAGCGTCAGGATCAGCGTGCCGAAGGGCTCGCCCAGCATCTCGGCGAGTTCCTCGGCCTCGTGCACCACCCCGAAGGCGGCCCACAGGATGACCGCGAGCAGCCACGCGAAGAGCAGGCTCGCCCAGAGCGGGCTGGCGAGGTCCCCGAGCCAGTCCTTGCCGAACCACCAGAACGCCGCGACGCTCGCCCACGCCACCGCCAACCGCAGAATGCCGCCCATCGCCGCCCCCCTCGCGCACGGTTAAGCTTTTGCGGGGCGAGAGGTTGCGTCGAATCGGCGCGCTCTTGCGGCCCCTCCCGCAGCGCGCCACTCTGTCGCCGACCGAAGCACCTGCGAGGAGACGATGCTGCGCGTATCCGTGACGGAAGCCGAGGGACAGATAGCCGAGCTTGTCCGCCGCGCCGAGGCGGGGGACGAGGTCGTGCTGACGCGGCGGGGTCGGGCGGTAGCGCGCCTCGCGCCGGTCGCGGCCGGTCCGGACCGTACGGCGCGCCGCGCCCTGATCGAGTCCGTCCGGCTCTCCGCCGCCGAGAAGGCGCGAGCGGGCAGCGGCGCCGCGGACGCCGCGGATTTCCTCTACGGCGATGACGGCCTGTCCGCGTGATCGCGGTCGACACCTCGGCGCTGATGGCGATCCTGCTCGCCGATCCAGCGGCCGAGGCTTGCGCCGCCGCGCTCGAAGCGCACGCCGACATCCTCATCTCCGCCAGCACGCTGTCGGAGGCTCTCATCGTCGCGGGCCGCCGGAACCTCTCGGAGGAGTTGACCCGCCTGATCGACGGGCTGGGCCTTGAGGTCGTGCCGGTCACGACCGAGACGGCACGGGCCGTGGCGGACGCCTACGGCCGCTGGGGCAAGGGCGTGAATCCGGCCGCGCTCAACTTCGGCGACTGCTTCGCCTACGTGACGGCGCGCGACCATGGCTGTCGTTTGCTCTATGTCGGCAACGACTTTGCCCGGACCGATATCCCCGGCGTTCTCTGAATGACGCGCCGACGCAACCGCGCCATGCGGTGGAACCTATGGCGCGACGCCACGAAAACAGGTATTGCATAACGCTCCGCAACTCGATTCGAGACCGCTTCGCCCGCGACCTGAGCGCGTCGTCACGCGCCCGTCCGGCCCGGTCGTGAGAGCCTGACCTTTGCCGTTTCCCACTCTGCCCGCCGCCATCGCGCGGGCGCTCGACGAGCGCGGCTATGCCGAGCCGACCCCGGTGCAGAGCGCCGTCTTGGAGGCTGCCGGCCAGGGCCGCGACCTTCTCGTCTCCGCCCAGACCGGGTCCGGCAAGACCGTGGCCTACGGTCTCGCCATGGCCGGCACGCTGCTGGGCGAGGCCGACGCGCTGCCGCCCCCGGGCGCCCCGCTCGCCTTGGTGATCGCGCCGACGCGCGAGCTCGCCCTTCAGGTCCAGCGCGAGTTGTCCTGGCTCTACGCCCCGGCCGGGGGCCGCGTCGTCTCCTGCGTCGGCGGCATGGACCCGCGGCGCGAGGCGCGGATGCTCGCAGACGGCGTGCACATCGTCGTCGGCACGCCGGGGCGCCTGCGCGACCATCTCGAGCGCCGCAACCTGCACCCGGAGGCGCTGCGCACCGTGGTCCTCGACGAGGCCGACGAGATGCTCGACCTCGGCTTCCGCGAGGACATCGAGTTCATCCTCTCGGGCACGCCGGCCGAGCGGGCGACCTTCCTGTTCTCCGCCACCCTGCCCCGGGACATCGAGTCCCTGGCCGAGCGCTACCAGCGCGACGCGCTGCGCCTCGCCATCAAGAGCGAGGTCCGCGGCCACGCCGACATCAGCTACCGGGCGATCCGGGTGGTGCCGCGCGAGATCGAGCACGTCGTCCTCAACGTGCTGCGCGAGGCCGACGCGCCGACCGCGATCGTGTTCTGCAACACCCGCAACGCGGTGCGCCATCTCCAGGCGAGCCTGACCGAGCGCGGCTTCTCGGTGGTGGCGCTCTCGGGCGAGCTCGGCCAGGGCGAGCGCAACGCCGCGCTCCAGGCGCTGCGCGACGGGCGCGCCCGGGTCTGCGTGGCGACCGACGTCGCCGCGCGCGGCATCGACCTGCCGACCCTGAGCCTCGTCATCCACGCCGACCTCCCCCACGACGCCGAGGTGATGCAGCACCGCTCCGGCCGCACGGGCCGCGCGGGCCGCAAGGGCGTGAGCGTCCTGCTGGTGCCGAACGCCCGCCGCCGCCGGGCCGAGCAGATGCTCGCCATCGCCAAGGTGACGCCCGAGTGGATGGGCCCGCCCACGGCGGACGAGATCCGCCGCCTCGACGGCGAGCGCATGCTCGCCGACCCGCTCTTCAGCGAGCCGCCGGCCGAGGAGGACGTGGCGCTGGCCGAGACGCTGCTCGCCGAGCGCTCTCCGGCCGAACTCGCCGCGCTGCTGGCCCGCGTCTACCGCACCCGCCTGCCGGCGCCCGAGGATGTCACCGATCCGGGCGACCGGGGCGGGCGCGCCGTCACGGGCCGCGCGCCCTACGACCCGATGGATGCCGAGCGCATCGCCGCGATGGGCCCGGCGGTGTGGTTCCGGCTCAATCTCGGCCGGCGCGACAACGCCGACCCGCGCCGCCTGCTCCCGCTGCTGACCCGGCGCGGCAAGGTCGATCGCGAGGTGATCGGCGCGATCCGCATCTTCGAGCGCGAGACCAAGTTCGAGATCCGCGGCGGCGCGGCCCGGCAGTTCGCCGAGGCCTTCGCCCGCAACGGCTCGCCGGAGATCCAGGTGGAAGCGCTCGGCAACGAGGGCGCGCCGCCGCCGCGGGACTTCAAGAGCCCGCGCGCGACCAAGCACACCCGCCATGTCGAGCGGGGCGCCGAGCGCGCACCGGGCGCCAAGCCTCCCTACCGCAAGGGCAAGGTCGCCCGCGTGCCGCAACAGGGCTGAGCCATCGCGCCGCTTCGCGGCACTTCATCTTATGATTCCCACCGCCGTCATTCCGAGGCGCCGTAGGCGACCCCGGGATGACGGCCCGAAGGTGGGACATATCAGCCCGCAAAACGAAACGGGCTCCGCCTCACAGAGGCGGAGCCCGTCGCATATTCGGAACCCGTATCGGGATCAGCCCACGTAGGGCACGCCCGTCTCGGCCGGGAACTTCTCGGCGAGCGCCCGGCGGAGCTTTTCCAAGGCGCGGTTCTCGATCTGGCGCACGCGCTCCTTCGAGATGCCGAGCCGGTGGCCGAGCGCCTCCAGCGTGGCCTGATCCTCGGCCAGACGCCGCTCGCGCAGGATGCGCAGCTCGCGCTCCGAGAGGACGCCGAGCGCCTGCTGGAGCCAGCCGAGGCGCCGCTCGCCGTCGACGGCCGCCGAGACCGTCTCGTCGGGCAGCGCCGCGCCGTCCACTAGGAAGTCCATGCGCTCGGAGGAGACTTCGCTGTCCTCGCCCACGGGGGCGTTCAGCGACATGTCGGGACCGGAGAGGCGCGCGTCCATCAGGGCGACGTCCTCGCGCGATACGCCGATGGCGGTGGCGATGCGGCGGTGGATCTCGTCGCCGACGCGCTCCTCGGTCGATTGCATCAGGCGGGCGCGCAGGCGGCGCAGGTTGAAGAACAGGGCCTTCTGGGCCGACGAGGTGCCGCCCCGGACGATCGACCAGTTGCGCAGGATGTAGTCCTGGATCGAGGCGCGGATCCACCACGTCGCGTAGGTCGAGAAGCGCACCTCCCGCTCCGGCTCGAAGCGGGCGGCAGCCTCCATCAGGCCGACATGCCCCTCTTGAACCAGGTCGGCCATCGGCAGGCCGTAGTGGCGGAAGCGCCCGGCCAGGGCGATGACGAGGCGCATGTGGGCGGAGATCAGGCGATGCAGGGCGCGCTCGTCGCGGTTCTCCTTCCAGCGGACCGCCAGACCGCGCTCTTCTTCCCGCGCCAGGAAGGGCGCCTCCATCGCGGTACGAATGAATTGCCGCCGGATACCCGCGATTTCCGCCATCCCCGCCTGCCTCTGTTATCGAGTGCTGATGCGGCGCCGCGCCCATGAAGGCGGCGCACGCGGCACCGCCGGGCCGATGCCAGGCATGGCCACAACGGCGCGGCGCACCCGAAGGTTCCGATGAAACGGCAGGTTCGTACGCCCGATCGGACCATGATCGGCGCACGGCGCGGGGCGAGCACGCCGTCGGCGGGGCGTCAAGCGGCGGGTCTCACCAAAATGTGCTTCGGTCTCGGAATGACCAGCCCGAAGCGACGTCGGAACGCCAAATTTTCGACATGAAAAAGGCCCGGCGCAGCGCGCCGGGCCCCGAAACTCCGAAATCCGCTGCGGCGGGATGCCTCAGGCGGCTTCCTCCTGCAGGTCGTCGCCGTCCGTCTCGGCATCGCTCTCGGCCTCGGCCTTGGCGCGGCGGGGCGACTTGGCAAGGCTCTGCTCGATCAGCTTCAGCGCCTCGGTCTCGGTGATGCGGTTGACCGACGAGATCTCGCGCACGACCCGGTCGAGGGCCGCCTCGTAGAGCTGGCGCTCGCTGTAGGACTGCTCGGGCTGGGCCTCGGAGCGGTAGAGGTCGCGCACCACTTCGGTCACGGCCAGGAGGTCGCCCGAATTGATCTTGGCCTCGTATTCCTGCGCGCGACGCGACCACATCGTGCGCTTCACGCGGGCGCGGCCGGTCAGCACGTCGAGCGCCTTCTTGACGACCTCGGGCTCGGAGAGCTTGCGCATGCCGACGCTGTTGGCCTTCGCGGTGGGCACGCGCAGGACCATCTTGTCCTTCTCGAACGAGACGACGAACAGCTCCAGCTTGAAGCCGGCGACCTCCTGCTCCTCGATCGCGGTGATGCGGCCGACGCCGTGAGCCGGGTACACTACGGCCTCGCCGGTCTTGAAACCCTGGCGGCCTGCCGTCGTCTTCTTGGCTGTCGTCATGCGAGAAGGGCCTCCGAACATCGCGCGGGATTTTTTATGATCCGCGCCGAACCGTTTCACCCGGGGCGGGACACCCGGCTTCAACCACCGTCCGCCGGTTCGCGCGTGAGGCGCCGGCAGCTCCCAGGTGCGCCGACGACATGCCAGGGCCGAACGGCCGCGAAGGGCATTACCCCTCGACGGTCGATCGTCTGCGACCTCGATCCAGAAAATCCGGAACTGCGTTTGTAGGGCGCGGAGGAAGCACGTCAGGCACGAGCGACGGCAGGCCGATTGTGTATCACAATCAGCACGGCGAATCAAAGCACTGGCGGCTGACGGACGCGCTCGCGCGGCGTCGTCCGGGGAGTTGTGCACGGTGTCGCGCCGGTGTCGTCCGAGGCTCGCGCAATCCTGCCGCGCGCGGTCCGCATGACCGTGCGGGGATGAGGCCCCCGCCGGACGCCGGCCCGGCCTCAGTCGCCCGAACCGGGGTTGGGCGAGAAGTGGGCCTCGAACTTGCCGGACTTGCCGTCCCACTCCTTGGCGTCGGCCGGCGCGTCCTTCTTCTGTGTGATGTTCGGCCAGGTCTTGGCGTAGTCGGCGTTCAGCTTCAGCCAGGTCTCAAGGTTGCCCTCGGTATCGGGCTTGATCGCCTCGGCCGGGCACTCGGGCTCGCAGACGCCGCAATCGATGCACTCGTCGGGGTGGATGACGAGCATGTTCTCACCCTCGTAGAAGCAGTCCACCGGACAGACTTCCACGCAGTCCATGTACTTGCACTTGATGCAGTTGTCGGTGACGACGTAGGTCATGGGCGGAATTTTGTCCCTGGTCCGCGCGCTCCGCGACAGCGGCGCCGGTGCGCGACGGCGTCTGACGCTGCTTCCTGCCGGACCGGCCGTCGGGCGGTCCGTGCGCGCGCGAATGTTTCTGAGAGCCTCCTGGGCTCGGTTCGGATGCCTCTAGCGGCTGCCCGGAGGGCTGACAAGCGCGCCGGGCGGTCGCGGCGCGGCGCATCCGCCCCTGTGGCCCGCTTACACTGATTCCAGGGAGGGGTCGGGCGGGCCGCCGGGCTGCGAGAGGTCGGCGTAGAGGCGGCGCGCCTCGGGTGCGGGGCCGCGGCGCTCGCCCAGCCCCAGCACCCGCACGCTCAACGTCGCGTGGGCGGCGGCCACCGTCACCACGTCGCCGACGCAGACGCCCTTGGCGGGCGTCTCCACGCGCTTTCCGTTGAGCCGCACGTAGCCGTCGCAGACGAGGCGGGCGGCCAGGGAGCGCGTCCGGGCGAAACGGGCGAACCAGAGCCACTTGTCGAGCCTGAGCTGGCCCTCCTTCACGGCGCGGTCCCGGACATCACCGGAGGCGGCTCACCGCTTGTCGCCGCCGCCGGTCTCGAGCTGCGCCTTGAGGGCGGCGAGCTTGGCGAAGGGCGAATCCGGATCGGGCTGGCGCTCGCGCCGCGGCGGCCGCTGGTCGGGCCTCGGGCCGGCATGGCGAGGCTCGTCGCGCCGCTCGGGGCGGATGCCCTCGAACCGCTCGCGACGGGGCCCGCGCTGCTCGTCGCGCCCGCGCCGCTCGCCCTCGGGCCTGTCGCCGCGGCCAGGGCGCCCGTCCTGGGCGCCCTGGCCGCGGTTCTGGTCCGGGCGGCGGTTGCCGAAGGGGCGCTCGCCCTGCGGACGCTGGTCCGGGCCGCCCTCGCGGCCGCGGCCCTGGCCCCCGCGGGGGCGCTGGCGCTGGTGGGCCGGACGCTGGTGGCGCTGCAGGTGCCAGACC
>NZ_LSIX01000047.1:0-1981 GCF_001556475.1 Methylobacterium sp. CCH5-D2
TGGACCTCGCCGACGGCGAGCGCGTCCCCGCCGACGCGGTGGTCTGCAACGCCGACGCGGCGGCGCTCGGGGCGGGCCTCCTCGGGCCCGAGGCGCGGCCCGCGGGCGAGCGCCTGGAGCCCTACGAGCGCTCGCTCTCGGCGGTGACGCTCTGCGCGCGGGCCACCGTCTCGGGCTTCCCGCTCGCCCACCACACGGTGTTCTTCGCGCCCGATTACCGGGCCGAGTTCGACCAGATCCTGCGGGAGCGCCGGCTGCCGGAGGCGCCCACGATCTACGTCTGCGCGCAGGACCGGGACGATGCCTGCGCCGGCCCGGATGGCCCCGAGCCTCGCCCCGAGCGCCTGCTCCTCCTCGTCAACGCCCCGGCCGACGGGCCGGAGCGCCCCACCCCGCCGGAGATCGAACGATGCGCGACGAATCTGCGGACGCGGCTCGCCGCCTTCGGGCTGAGCCTGACGGAGGCGGAGCCGCCGGCGACGACCGGGCCGGCGGAGTTCGCCGCCCTGTTCCCGGGGACGATGGGGGCGCTCTACGGCCGGGCCTCGCGGGGTTCCACCGCGACCTTCCGGCGGCCGGGCGCGCGCAGCACCCTGCCGGGCCTCTACCTCGCGGGGGGCAGCGTGCATCCGGGGCCGGGGGTGCCGATGGCGGCGCTCTCGGGGGGGCTCGCGGCGCGAGCGATCCTCAACGATCACCGCTCCGCTCTGGCGGATCACCGCTCCGCTTCGACGGCGCGGTCGCGCGGGGCGGCTATGTCTGGTGGTACGTCGATGCCCTGAGCGCGGACGGGCGGCACGGGCTGACGCTCATCGCCTTCGTCGGCTCGGTCTTCTCGACCTACTACGCCCTCGATCCCGCCCGGAACCCGCTCGACCACTGCGCCCTCAACGTGGTGCTGTACGGTAGGCCCGGCCGCTTCGCGCTCACCGAGCGGCGCGCGCCCGCCCTCGAGCGCGGGGCGGCCCACCTCGCCATCGGCCCGAGCGCGCTCGCCTGGGACGGCACCGCGCTCACCGTGCGCATCGACGAGCGGGGCGCGCCGCTGCCGCGCCCGATCCGCGGCACGGTGCGGCTCTTCCCCGAGGGGATCACCGCCGGCCCCTTCACGCTCGATGCGGCCGGGCGCCACCGCTGGTGGCCGATCGCGCCATCGTCCCGCGTCGAGGTGGACCTCGCCGAGCCGGGTCTCTCCTGGCGCGGCACCGGCTACTTCGACACCAACGCGGGCGACGAGCCCCTGGAGGACGCCTTCACCGACTGGAACTGGTGCCGGGCCGACCTCGCGGACGGGGCCGCGATCCTCTACGACGTGCGCCGCCGCGACGGGAGCGTCCAGGACCTCGCCCTGCGCTTCGCCCGCGACGGCGGCCGCCGGCCGGTCGAGCCGCCGCGGGCCGCCGCCCTGCCGCCGACGCGGTTCTGGCGCATGCCGCGCCCGACGCGCAGCGACGACGGGCAGGCGCGGGTGCTGCAGACCTTCGAGGACACCCCGTTCTACGCCCGCTCGCTGCTCTCGGCCCGGCTCGCGGGCGAGGCCGTGCGCCCGGTCCACGAGAGCCTGTCGCTGACGCGGCTGACCAACCCGCTCGTGCGCTTCATGCTGCCGTTCCGGATGCCGCGGGTGCTGGGCTGAGGCCCGGATAAGGGGGCGGCCGTTCGCACATCCGAGGTGCGCTCGTCGGGCGCCCGGCTCGGCCATCGGGCTGCGACGCGCCCCGGGCCGGCCATGCCGCCGGCCCGACGCCCGGGCGGCTTCGGTTCCGCGATGGGACGTGCGTCCTGGCACGTCGCGCCGGCAAGGCGCTTCCTATCTTCAGATCACGCAAGACGATGCGGACCGGATCGGCCGGCCGCCAAAGTGCTCTGACGATGAAGACCACCATGAAGACTCGTGTCGCCGCCGCTTTTGCCGCTCTGATGCTTGGCATTGCTGCCCCGGCCTCGTCCGCGCTGGCCTTCCCCTACGACGCACCGCGCG
>NZ_LSIX01000483.1:0-2441 GCF_001556475.1 Methylobacterium sp. CCH5-D2
GGGCAGGGGACGGTCAGGGTCGAGCGCGGCGCGGGTTCCGCCCCCGCGCCGGACCGGATCAGACCTGCTGATACTTGTCGGACTTGATCGACAGGCCCGACACCTCGCCGGTCTCCGTGTCGAGCGAGGGCGTGCCGACCCAGCTCGCGTCCGTGAACAGGTGCGTGACCTTGGCGTCGGTCTCCACGAAGGTGAGGTTGATGTCGGAGAGGATCAGGGCCTCGTCCCACTTGAGGCCGACGCCGCGGTCGAAGGTCAGATCGCAGGAGGCGAGCTTCGGCTTGACCGTGCGGAAGGCCGAGCCGTCCTGATTGGCCTCGGCCGCGACCTCGACGCGCGCGGTCTCGATCGTGGCCTTGCCGCGCCCCTTGTAGGTGCGGCCGTTGATCTCGGCCGTGAAGCGGCCGCCCGTGGTCTGCATCGGAGACTCCTGGGGTTACGTGCGGCGCGAGGGCGCGCGCGTGGGGCGGGGCCGGCCGCGCGGGGACTCGCGCGGCCGGGGCTGTCGGGGTGCGGGGTGCGAGTCGGGGCTTAGAGCAGCGAGCCGTTGGCCGCCGTCAGCTCCTGAAAGAGCGTGATGTTGGCCGCGAAGACGCGAAGCTGGTTGGCCTGATCGGCCGGCAGGTAGACGTTGACCCGGTTCGGGTCGGCCGAGCGCTCGACGATCAGGAACTGCGCGAACAGGTCCGGCTTCTCGACGACGCAGGCCACCTCGGAGAGTTGAGTGTAGGCGTGGATCAGCGTCGCGCGGATCTGCGCCACGGTCGCCACGCCCTGCTGGCCGCGCGGGTTGTCGTCGCGCAGCACGTGGCGCGGATAGGTCGAGGTGACTACCGTCTTCAGGTAGCGCTTGAGGTAGGCCGCGATCGCGATGGCCTCGATGTCGAGGAAGGCGATGTCGGGCTGGCCGTAGGCGTTGAACTGGTAGGTCGTGACCACCCGGTCGATCGCCACCGAGCCGTCGGCGTTGACGGTGAGGCCGGAGATGCCGTTGTGGTAGAGGCTGTCGCGGTCGGCGAGCGCCCAGCGGTCGGAGAGCGCCTTCGGGGGGCGCAGGCCCTGGATCACCAGCGTCTGCAGCGGCCGGGCGATCTCGACGGCCTCGGTGAGCGCGCGGCCGAGGTTCTTCGAGAAGGCCACGATGCCCGCCAAGCCCGCCGCGATCGACCAGACCGGGTGGGGGTAATTCAGCACGCCGAGGATCGAGGCGTGCCGATCGTTGCGCGCCGCACCCAGGGTGGTCTGGGCCGAGAGGTTGCCGTTGTTGGCCGTGATGTAGTGCCCGTCGAGGCCGACCGTCGGCGACCAGCGCCCGGTGCCGCTGTCCGAGAGGAAGTCGCGCGCCGCGTTGAGCTGCGCCGTGCTGGCGTAGGGCGAGGCGATCCAGTCGAACTGCGTCGAGCCGAGCGCGGCCAGCGCCGCCGCCAGATCGACCACACCGGCGCCGCTCGCCATGGGGGTCACCACGACGGTGAGGCCCGGCACCTCGATCTCGTCGCCGTCGAGGCCAGCCTCGATCCGGATGCCGTTGCCCTCGACGCCCGCGTGGCGCGCGGTGAGCGTCACGGTGCCGGAGGCGGCCGCCGCGGTGACCGGGGCGCCCATGCGGCGGTTGAACCGGGTGTAGCCGCGGCCCACCGCGGCGGCGAAGGCGCTAGCGACGACGGCCGCGGTATCGCCGATCGCGACGCCGACGCTGTAGCGCTCGCCCGCGATGTAGCGGGTCAGCGTGCCGGCGGCGGTGGCCGTGCCGTCGATGGCGAGCGTGCCCGTGGCGGCCGCGGCACCCGCCGGGTCGCCCACGTCCATCACCCAGATCTCGCCGGTCGGGTTGTGCCAGCGGGCGAAGGCGATCATGTCGGCGAGCATCGAGCCGACGCCGCAGAGCGCGTTCGGGTCGGCCGAGCCCAGATTGCGCGGGGTGAGCGCCGGCAGGGCGGTGGCGCCCGCTAGCTTGCGGCCCATCAGGATCAGGCGCGACAGGCCCGAGTAGGGCGGCGGGCCCGCGTTCACCTCGGCGTAGAACAGCGGCACCCGGATATCGCCGGGCATGTTGGTGAAGGCGACGGCCATCGCGGGCAGCTCCCAAGAAAAAGGCCGCCTCGATGGGCGGCCGGCCAAGCGTCAGGGGGATGGGTGGAGACACGGCCGCGGCGGCGACCGCGGGATCAGGCGGCGGGCTTGGCGCCCTTGCGCTGGGACGGCGCGGCCTCCGCGGGTGCGGCGACCTCGGAGCCCGCCTCGGTCACGGAGCCCGCCTCGGGCGCGGGCCCCGCCTCGGGATCGTCCGCCGGCAGCTCCGACACGGTGATCTCGCCGCGGGCGGCGAGCCCCGCCCAGTACGGGCCCCAGGTGACAGCCAGGCCCTCGGGGGGCAGCGGCCGGCCGCGGGAGGGGTCGGGGATGGTCGCGGCGGGGTCCGCCGGGGTGACGTGCTTGCG
>NZ_LSIX01000484.1:0-515 GCF_001556475.1 Methylobacterium sp. CCH5-D2
CCGGCAACGGGCAGGACGTCGTCTACGAGCACACCACCGCCGAGCGCTTCGAGGCCCGGCCGGTCCGCGTCGAGCCGCTCGACGGCGGCCGCGTGCTGGTCGCCGAGGGGATCGGGCCCGGCAAGCGGGTGGTGACCCAGGGCGCCGAACTCCTCGACCAGGTCCGCTGAGGAGGCCACCGGATGTTCACCTTCCTCGTCAGCCAGTCGGTCCGCAACCGCCTGCTCGTGCTCGCCATGGCCACGGTGCTGGTGCTCTTCGGCGCCTTCACCGCGACCAAGCTCCCGGTCGACGTGTTCCCCGACCTCAACAAGCCCACCGTCACCATCATGACGGAGGCCGAAGGGTACGCCCCTCAGGAGGTTGAGCAACTCGTCACCTATCCCATCGAGACCCGGATGAACGGGCTGCCCGGGGTCACCCGCGTGCGCTCGGTTTCGGGCGTCGGGCTGTCCGTCACCTACGTCGAGTTCGACTGGGGCACCGACATCTACCGCAACCGCCAGCAGGTCGCC
>NZ_LSIX01000485.1:0-4248 GCF_001556475.1 Methylobacterium sp. CCH5-D2
GGCGGGGCCCGCCGCGCCGTTCCGGGCCGCGTCCGAACCCAAGTCCGAGCCCATGTCCGAACCCACGTCCCAGTTCATGTCCCGGATCGTGCCCGAATCGCCGTCCTCCGGCGCGGATGCCGACCCGGAGCCGCTGCTTTCCCTGTCGTTCAACCCTGCGCCCCCGGCCATCCGGACCCGTTTAACGGCAAAAGCCTGACGTCGGCAGTCTTTCTTAGCGCCGCGGGCGGGCCGCCCGCTGGACACTTCAATGTCGCGTCACACGTTTAGGCCATGTCAACCTTAATGGCGCCGACAAGGTGGCGTCGGGGGCTGGCATTCGGCGCCGCACGTGCTATTTGTGCACTGCACAATGCGTCCTTGCAGGGCGTCCTGCGGGCGCGAACGAGAGGAGACGACATGAACACCAACCCGACCTACGAAGTGCCCGCCGAGATGCGCGACTTCGCCGAGAAGAGCGTCGAGCAGGCGCGCAAGGCCTTCGACAGCTTCATCGGCGCGGCCCGCCGCACCGCCGACAGCGTGCAGGGTTCGGCCGAGCTCGCCCGGACCAACGCGCAGGACGTCTCCGCCCGCGGCTTCGAGTACGCCGAGCAGAACGTGAACGCCGCCTTCGACCTCGCCCAGAAGCTCGTGCGCTCGCGCGACCTGCAGGAGGCGATGCAGCACCAGGCCGAGTTCGTCCGCAGCCAGTTCGCGGCGATCCAGTCGCAGGCCAAGGAGTTCAGCGGCCTCGCCCAGAGCGCGATGCAGCAGGGCGCCGAGCGCGCCAAGAGCGCCATGCAGGAGGGCGCCGATCAGGCCCGCAAGGCCATGGAGCAGGGTGCCAGCGCCGCGCAGCAGACTGCCCAGGACGCGCAGCACGCCGCCCAGAACACCGCCGAGAAGTCGGGCTACTGAGCCCGGAGGCCGTGCCCCGCGCGGCCCTTCCGACCGGTTCGGGCGCGAGCGCCCGCCATCGACGGCCCGCCCGGTCCTCCGCGGCGGGCCGTTCCGCGTCGGCCCCCCCGTCCGCGCGCACCTGCGCCCGCACTTTCGCCCGCATTGCCGCGAAGACGGGTCCCGGACTCGGCGATCCCGCCGGTGCAGGAGCAAGAGAGAGCCATGCGGCAGATCCGCGGATTGAGGCTGGCGGCGGGCGTGCTCGCCGGACTTCTGGCGGCCGGGAGCGCGCAGGCGCAATATTATGACGGGCCGCCGCGGCGGGGCTACTACGAGGAGCGCCCCTACGCGCCGCCACCGCCGCGCCGGGCCGTGGGATACAATTGCGACGCGGTCCAGCGCGGCCTGAGCGGCCCGCAGCCCTTCTCCTGCCCGCTGCCGGGCCCGCGCCCGCTGGGCGCCCGCTGCTTCTGCGACCTGCCGCTCGCCCCGCTCAGCGCACCCCAGACCGCGGTCGGCCGCGTGGTGCCCTGACCCGCGCGGGACAGCCCGAGAGGGCCCGCGGAAACGAAAAACGGGACGGCTCCCGCCGTCCCGTTTCGAGGCCTCGCCCTAGCGGCCGAGGAAGATGGATGCCAGTCGCTGGAGCAGGCCCCGCGGTGCGGGCGGAGGCGCGCTCTGCCCAGGACTGTCCCCGATCTAAGCGTTCGCGGCGAAGGGGTGCGACGCCGAGTTGCGCTGCTCGGTCACCGTCGAAGCCTTCGGCTCGCCGTTCACGGCGCGCTGGATCGAGAGCTTGGTGGCCTCGTAGTTGTACTGCTGGATCTTGGCGTCGTCGGCCGCCTCCCAGTGGATGAACACGCCGACCAGGATGTAGAGGTCGTCGGCCTCGTCGGCGGGGATGATGCCCTCGGCGACGCAGTCCTGCACGGCCTTGGCGACGCCGTGCTGGGCGGGGCCGAACATCTGGACGGCCTGACGGGCGTCGTTGATGGTGACCTTGTTGAACATCAGCGTGTTCGGCTTGCACGGCAGGTTCGGCGCGATGACCGCGAGCAGGCTGGTGAAGCCGTGCTTGTTGTTCACGAGGCCGTTGCAGAAGGCGGTCTCGGCCGGCGAGCCGCGCGGTCCGATGATGAGGTCGATGTGGGCGACCTCGTTGCCGTCGCCGACGAGAGCCTCGCCGACCTGAACCTTGGTGATCTTCGCCATTCGGGGTCTCTCCCTGGAAATCCAAGTTTAAGGCCGCGGCCTGGGGCAGTGCCGCAGCCGGGGAGCCATCCTTGTTTGCGACGCGCGGCGCCTCGTGGGGCCGCACCGGTTTGCCCGGATAGCGGCGCGGACCCTACAGCGGGGCCCTGCCTGTCACAACCCTGCGCAAGGCGCTGAAATCGATAAATCTTTGCGCGGGCCGGCCGGGGCCGCCGGGCACGGATTGCCAGGGACAAACGGGGCGCGCCGTCAAGTCCCATCCGCGTTATCGCGGGCCGCCGGGATGCCCTCTCGCGCTCCTGCGTGCAGCCCTGCGTGCCCCCCTGCGCGCGCCGTGCGCAGGGCGTCGGCGAACAGGGTCGCGACCGTGAAGTCGGCGCTGGTGCCCGGATTGATGCCGCGCTCCTTCAGGTCGCGGTCGAAGGCGAGGAGCGCCGCGACCGGCGCGGCGCCGAGATCGAGCCCAGCCCGGAGCGCCTCGGCCTCCGCCCGCACCGCGGCGGCGACCGCGGGCCCGTGCTTGCGGCGGACGTGGCTGTCCTCCACCGCGGCGAGGTAGGCGAGGTGGACGGCGGTGGTGCACCAGGTCGGCGCGAGCCCCGCCGCCCGCGCGGCGGCGAGCGCCGGCAGCCCGACCGCGTCGATGTCGGCGAGATCCGTGACGTAGGCGCGGGCGATCGCGTCCCGGGGGGCTGCCTCCGCCATGGCGTCGAGCAGGGAGGCGGGCGCCGCCTCGGCGACGTCGTGGCGCCCGGCCTGCCCGAGGCCGCCGGGACCGGCCCGGCGGATCGCCGCGAAGACGTCCTGCGAATCGCGCGCGTCGAGGTCGGCGAGCACCGCGGCGACGCTCGTCGCCCGCTCGGCCGCGCGGGCGAGGGGGGCGCAGAGCAGCAGGATGCCGAGATTCGTGTTCTGGCCGACCGCCTCCATGGTGGCGGCGACGGCGCCGAGCACCCGGGCCCCGACCCGGGCGCCCGCGGCGGCGAGCGGGGGGGCCGAGACCTCGGCGCTCGTGACGAAGTCGGCCACCGCCATGCGGTGGCCCGCAGCGTAGGCGTGGACGTTGCCGGGCTTCAGCGCGTCGAGTTCGGCGAGGCAGGCCGACCGGTAGAGCGCGGCGACCAGGGCGGGGGCGAGCCCCATCAGGCGACCACCCGCGCCGGGCGGTGCGCGCCCCGCACCGCCGAGAGGAAGCCGCGGCAGACCGCCGTCGCGATGTCGGCCTCGCAGACCTGCTGCAGGCCGGACCAGGCGGGCATCGAGTTCACCTCCAGCACGAGGTAGCCGCCGGCCCCGTCCTCGACGAGGTCGATGCCGGTGTAGTCGACGCCGACGGCCGCCGCCGCGGCCTCGGCGAGCTCGGCCGCGCGGGCGGGCATCGCCCAGGCGAGCGGCCGGCCGCCCCGGTGCACGTTGGTGATCCAGCCGTCGCCCTCGCGGATCATCCCGGCCACCGCCCGGCCCTCGCAGACGAAGACCCGGTAGTCGCGCCAGAGCCCGTCGGCGCGCGGCACGTAGCGCTGCAGGTAGTAGACCCGGGACACGGCCTCCTCGTCGGGCAGGTCCTCCGGGCGCTCGACGAGCATCAGCCCCTCGCCCTGCGAGCCGAACAGGGGCTTGAGCACCAGGGGCCGGCCCGGCCGCGCCTCGCGGGCGACGAGGTCGGCGGCGGCCTCGCGGCGGGAGAACACCCAGGTCTCGGGGGTCGGCAGGCCGGCCCGCGCGACGAGGAGCGAGGTCGCCGCCTTGTCGACGGAGCGCTCGATCGCGACCGGGTGGTTCCAGACAGTGACGCCGGAGGCCACCAGCGCGTGCAGCACGCCGAGCCGCATCGTGGTGGCCTCGAAGGTGCCGCCCGCGATGGTGCGCAGCAGGACGCCGTCCGGCAGGGCGTCGGGAAAGCCCGGCACGCGCAGCGGCTCGGCGGCGCCGGTCACCACCGCCACGTCGGCGAGCGAGAACAGCACCGGCTCGACGCCGAGCGCGCGCAAGGCGCCGAGCAGGCGGTTCTTGTGCCAGGTGCCGTTGTCGGCCGCGAGCCCGATGCGCATGAAGGGTCCGAAATTCGGGACATCGACCCGCGTCCGCTTGCCGAACGGGGCGCGGGTCCCCTCTCCCGTGCGGGAGAGGGACAGGGTGAGGGATGAGAACTGT
>NZ_LSIX01000486.1:0-13324 GCF_001556475.1 Methylobacterium sp. CCH5-D2
TTGCGCAGGCCGTGGCGGGTGCTCGGCAGGAGCAGGCGCTGGGTCGCCAGCGTCCGGAACGGCACCGGCTCCCCGGCGGTGAGGCCGGCATCGCCCGGGCCGATCAGGAACAGGGCCTCCTGCATCAGCGGGCGGATGCGCAGGCTGCCCGTCGCGCGCGGGTCGTAGAGCACCGCGAGGTCGATCTCGCCGCGGTTGAGGCTGTCGAGCAGGTAGCCCGTATAGGCGGCCACCAGCTGGAGCCGCACCCGCGGATGGGTCGCCGTGAAGGCCGCCACCAGCGGCACCGAGACCATGTCGGCGAGGGTCGGCGGCAGGCCGACCGCGACGTGGCCGGCGAGCTCGGCCCCCGGGCCCGAGACGCTGGCTCGCAGCTCCTCGGTCTCGGCCAGCACCCGCTTGGCGTGGCGCAGGGCCTCGCGGCCGGCCTCGGTGATGACCATGCCCCGCCCGTGCCGGTCGAACAGGCGCGCGCCGAGCTCGTCTTCCAAGAGCCGTATCTGCCGGCTCAGCGCGGGCTGTGCGATCCGCAGGCGGCCGGCAGCCTTGCTCAGGCTGCCAAGCTCGGCCACGTGCACGAGGGTGCGGAGCTGGGCGAGGTCCATGCCCGAGCTATGCCGGATCGCGATAGCTGTTCAAGCTCGATTGCTGAGGCGCGATAGCCGCGCGCTCCCTACCTTCGGGGCGTCGTCCTCGGATCCGAGCCGCCGTGAGCACCGCCCCGACCGCCCGAGCCCAGCGGGGCTTCAAAGCCCCGGCGGGCCTCGCCTCGACCGCCGTCCCCGAGGCGCGCGAGGCCGCCTGCATCGAGCCCGCCTGCATCGAGCCCGCCTGCATCGAGCCCGGCAGCGTCGCCTTCGGCCGCGCGCGGCTCGCCCTGTTCCTGGCGGGCTTCTCGACCTTCTCGCTGCTCTACGCGGTGCAGCCGCTGCTGCCGAGCTTCACCGACGAGTTCGGCGTCGGCGCCTCGCAGGCCTCGCTCGCGCTCTCGCTCGCCACCGGCTTCCTGGCCTTCTCGATCCTGTGCGCGGGCGCGGTCTCGGAGGCGGTCGGCCGGCGCGGGCTGATGTTCGCCTCGATGGCGGGCGGCGCGCTGCTCCATCTCGGCAGCGCCCTCGCACCGAGCTGGCACGCGATCCTCGTGCTGAGGGCGCTGGAGGGCTTCGTGCTCGGCGGCGTCCCGGCGGTGGCGATGGCCTACCTCGCCGAGGAGATCCACCCGCGGGCGCTCGGCGCCACGATGGGCCTCTACGTCGGCGGCACGGCCTTCGGCGGCATGATGGGCCGGCTCGGCATGGGCGCGCTCACCGAGTTCACGACCTGGCGCACCGCCATGGGGGTGCTGGGCCTCCTCGACCTCGCGGCGGCTCTCGGCTTCCTGCTGCTGCTGCCGCCGTCGCGCAACTTCGCCCGGCGCCGGGGCGTCAACGCCGCCTACCACATCGGCGCCTGGGCCGGGCACCTCAGGAACCGCGGCCTGCCGCTCCTCTTCCTCACCGGCTTCCTGGGCCTCGGCGTCTTCGTCGGGACCTTCAACTACCTGACCTTCCGCCTGAGCGCGGCGCCCTTCTCCCTGAGCCAGGGGCAGATCAGCCTGGTCTTCGCGGTCTTCCTCTGCGGCGTCTTCGCCTCCTCGGCGGCGGGCGCGCTCGCCGACCGGCTCGGGCGGGGCCCCGTGCTGACCGCGGGCGTGCTGATCATGGGCGCGGGCGTGGCGCTGACCCTGCTGCCCGCGCTGCCCGGCATCATCGCGGGCGTGGTGGGCGTCACGGTCGGCTTCTTCGTGGTGCACGCCGTGGCGAGCGGCTGGGTCGGCCGGATGGCCCGCGGCGCCAAGGGGCACGCCGCCTCGCTCTACCTGCTAGCCTACTATCTCGGCTCCAGCTGCCTCGGCTCGGCCGGCGGCCTGTTCTGGACCCATGGCGGCTGGCCGGCGGTGGTCGCCTTCAACGCGGCGCTGCTGGGCCTCGCCCTCGCGGTGGCCGGGCTGCTGTGGCGCGGCGAGCGGCGGGCCGCCTGACGGCTCCGGACGAACCGTCCCGGGCCGGTTGGGGCGCCTCCCGAGCCCGTCCCGAACGGGCGCGGCCAGTATCACGCGAGCATCCCACGAGCACCCGGCGCGTAGGACGCGAGCAGCGCGGGGCCGGTCCGCGCCGACCCGACTTCGCGGGAGTCCGGCGTTGTTCGGCACCTTTTGGCAAGGCTTGCGGAGGATACTGCGCAGTGCCCGCACGGGCATCGCCTGAACTCCCGGTCTACCTTTCGACGATGACGCATGCCGCGCCGCCCTCCGGCGATCTCGAGGCCGAGCTGTTCGAACTCGCGCCGGTATCGCTCTGGCTGCAGGACCTGAGCGCCCTCAAGGCCCGCCTGGACGCGTGGGGCGCGGCCGGCATGAGCGACCTGCGCGCCTGGCTGCGCCATCCCGAGCACCTGCTGGCCGTGCAGATGCTGATCCGGGTCGAGCGGGTGAACCGCCACACGCTCCGGCTCTACGAGGCCCGCGACGCGGCGGAGCTGTTCGCCCACATCCCGGCGATCTTCGACGACCCGCACGCCACCGCCCTGGTCGAGGTGCTCTGCCAGCTCTGGGCGGGGGCGACGCAGGCCCGGCTCGTCACCCGCAACCGCACCATCGGCGGCCGCGTCCTCGACGTGAGCTACGCGGGCCGGATGCTGCCGGGCCACGAGGACGACTGGGCCCGCTTCCTGATCTCGGTCGAGGACATCACGCCGCGCGAGGAGCTGCGCCGCCGCGAGGACGCCCTCGCGCGCTTCGCCGCGAGCCTGTTCGAGCGCTCGCCCGTGCCGACGCTGGTGCGCGACGAATCCGGCCTCGCCGCGATGCTGGCGCGCTTGCGCGCGGCCGGCGTGCAGGATCTCGCCGCCCACATGGACGCGCATCCGGACTGGGCGGAGGCGGCGCGCGCGAGCCTCGTCGTCGTCGGCGCGAACGCGCCCGCGCTCGCCCTGTTCGGGGCGGCGGACAGCAGCGCGCTTGCCCACCACGTGGCGGTCGGCCTCGGCGCGGAGGCGCGGCGGGTCTTCGCCGCGGAGGCGCTGGCCCTCTGGGCCGGGACGGGCCACGGCGCCCGCGACGTCCTGTTCCGGCGCATCGACGGGAGCGCGCTCCATCTCAAGGCGCAGTACGCCGCGCTGCCGGACCAGGGCGACGGGCGCCGCCTCGTCCAGATCGCGCTTACCGACATCGGCGAGAACAAGCGCGCCGAGGCGCGTCTGGAGACCCTGAGCCTCACCGATTCCCTCACGGGCCTGCTCAACCGTGCGGCCTACGCGGCGCATCTGGCGCGTCTGGAGGCGGCGCGCGTCGTGCCGACCTCGGTGATCGTCGCCGACCTGAACGGGCTCAAGGCCGTCAACGACCGCCGCGGCCACGATGCCGGCGACCGGCTGATCCGCCGCTTCGGCCGCGTCCTGGCGGAGCGCGTCCCGGCCTCGGCCCATGCGGCCCGGATCGGCGGCGACGAGTTCGCGATCCTGCTGCCGGGTACCGGCCCGGACGGCGCCGCCGCGCTGGCCCTGCGGATCGCCGAGGGCGTCGAGCGGGCGAACGACGGCGCCGGCACCCTGCTCGGCGTCTCGCTCGGGATCGGCACCTGGACCGGCGAGGGACCGCTGAAGGCCGCGGTCACCCGGGCCGACGCGCGGATGTACGCGGCCAAGCGCGGCCGCCGCGGGCGGGTGCGGGTGGCCTGACAGGAAGCCGGCACGGCTCTTCGACCGGTCGGCCGCGCGCCTTCTTCCGCCACCGAGCCGCGCCGCGTCAGCCCCGCCCGGCCTCGCCGAAGGCCTGGAGGATGCGCGCCCAGGAGCGCGTGCCCTTGTGGAAGCTGCGCAGATCGTACTTCTCGTTCGGCGAGTGGATGCGGTCGTCGTCGAGCGCGAAGCCGATCAGCAGGGTGTTGAGCCCGAGGATCCGCTTGAAGTCGCCCACGATCGGGATCGAGCCGCCCGCGCCCACCGTCACGGCCTGCGCGCCCCACTCCTCCGCGAGCGCCGTCTTGGCGAGGCCGAGTTCGGGCATGTCGAAGGGCAGGCTCACCGCGCGCGAGCCCTTGTAGGTGATCACCTCGACCCGGCAGTCGGCCGGCACGCGCTCCCGCACGAAGGCCTCGAAGTTGCGCGCGAGCGCCCCCGGATCCTGGTCGTCCACGAGGCGGAACGAGACCTTGGCGGAGGCCTCGCTGGCGATCACCGTCTTGGTGCCCTCGCCCGTGTAGCCGCCGATGATGCCGTTGACGTCGCAGGCGGGCCGCGACTGGATCAGCTCGATCGGCATGCGCCCGCGCTCGCCGGCCGGCTCCTTCAGGCCGATGGCGCCCAGGAATTTCTCCGGCGTCAGGCCGAGGCCGCGCCACTGCTCGATCACCTCGGGCGGGCGCTCGTGCACGCCCTCGTAGAAGCCCGGAACCGCGACGCGCCCGTCCGCGTCGTGCAGGTCGGCCAGGATCCTGGCCAGCACGTGGATCGGGTTGCGCGCCGCGCCCCCGAAGAATCCCGAATGCAGGTCGCGGTCGGCGCAGGTGACCTTCACCTCGAAGTAGCACAGGCCCCGCAGCGAGGTGGTGATGGCAGGGATACCCACGTCCCACATCGCCGTGTCGCAGACCAGGACCACGTCGGCCCCGAGCTTGTCCTTGTTGCGCTCGACCCATTCGGGCACGCCCTGCGACCCGTTCTCCTCGGCGCCCTCGACCAGGATGGTGACGCCGCAGGGCAGCTCGCCGGCCATGGCGATGTGGGCCCGGCAGGCCTCCACGAAGGTCATCACCTGGCCCTTGTCGTCCGAGGCGCCGCGCCCGACGATGCGGCGCTGCCCGTCCGCGCCCTCGCTGATGCGCGGCTCGAAGGGCGGGCTCTCCCAGAGGTTCAGCGGATCGACCGGCTGCACGTCGTAGTGCCCGTAGAACAGCACGTGCGGCGTGCCGGGCTTCGGCCGGTGGGCCAGCACCACCGGGTGCAGGCTGGTCTCGTGCACGCCGGTCGCGAAGCCGAGCGCGGTGAGGTCGGCGGCGAGCCAGTCGGCGGCCTCGCGGCACGCGGCGGCGTAGGCCGGGTCGGTCGAGATCGACGGGATCCTGAGGAACCGGAACAGGCGCTCCAGCGCGTTGTCGAGGTCCTTGTCGATGTCGTTCAGGATCGCGTCGAGCGCCGCCATGGGCCTGTCTCCGGCTGAGGGGATCTGCCCCCAGGGTTAGCCGATGCGCTGCCTGAACGGAACGGCCGGCCGCCCCGCCGTGGGCCGGCCCAGCGAGCCGTTTTGGAACAGGGACAATCTGGAATTGTTGTGAGGTGAGACCGGGCGCCCGACGCCCGGACAACCCGTCCGCGCGCGCCGATGCGCGGTGCCGCAGCGGACGGAACGCCTTCTTCTCAGGCCGCGCCCCGGCCCGCCTCATCGTTCTCGCGAGGTCCCATGCTCATCGAAAGCGGTTCGCCCGTCGCGGCGGACACGAAGGTCGGCATCAGCCTGACCATCAACGGCCAGCAGCGCGACCTCCAGGTCGCGCCCTGGACCACCCTGCTCGACCTGCTGCGCGAGCATCTCGATCTCACCGGCACCAAGAAGGGCTGCGACCACGGCCAGTGCGGCGCCTGCACGGTCTTGGTGAACGGCACGCGGGTGAATTCCTGCCTGACGCTCGCGGTGATGAAGGACGGGGCCGAGATCACCACCGTCGAGGGCCTCGCCGGCCTGGCCAACGGGGGCGCGGGCACGAACGGGCTGCACCCGATCCAGGAAGCCTTCATCGAGCACGATGCCTTCCAGTGCGGCTACTGCACGCCGGGCCAGCTCTGCTCCTCCGTCGGCATGATGAACGAGGGCCACGCCCAGTCCCGCGACGAGATCCGCGAGGCGATGAGCGGCAACATCTGCCGCTGCGGCGCCTACACCAACATCGTCGACGCGATCGAGGACGTCATGGCCCAGGGAGGCGCCCGATGAACCGCTTCGACTACGTCCGCGCCGGCACGGTGGCCGAGGCGGTGCAGGCTTTCGCGGGCGCGGACAGCGCGCGCTTCATCGCGGGCGGCACCAACCTCATCGACCTGATGAAGTACGACGTCGAGCGGCCCGGCCGGCTCATCGACATCACTCGCCTGCCGCTCGGCGAGATCGCCGAGCACGACGGCGGCCTGCGGATCGGCGCGCTCGCCACCAACGCCACCGTGGCCTACGACGACCGGGTTCGCGCGCGCTACCCGCTGCTCGCCGACGCGATCCTGGCCGGCGCCTCCGCGCAGCTGCGCAACGCCGCCTCGACCGGCGGCAACCTCCTGCAGCGCACCCGCTGCTACTACTTCTACGACACGGCCACGCCCTGTAATAAGCGCCAGCCCGGCTCCGGCTGCCCGGCGATCGGCGGGGTGAACCGCATCCACGCGATCTTCGGCACGAGCGAGCACTGCATCGCCACGCACCCCTCCGACATGTGCGTGGCCTTGGCCGCCCTGGAGGCCACGGTGCAGGTGAGCGGGCCGGAGGGCGAGCGCAGCATCCCCTTCGCCGAGTTCCACCGCCTGCCGGGCGATGCGCCGGAGAAGGACACCAACCTGAGGCCCGGCGAGATCATCGTCTCGGTCGATCTGCCCGATCAGGACTTCTCGCGCCACTACACCTACCTGAAGCTGCGCGACCGGCTCTCCTACGCCTTCGCGCTGGTCTCGGTCGCGGCCGCCCTCGAGCTCGACGGCGACGCCGTGAAGACCGCCCGCCTCGCGCTCGGCGGCGTCGCGCACAAGCCCTGGCGCAACACGGAGGCCGAGGCGCTTCTCCAGGGCAAGCCCGCCACCCGCGAGAGCTTCCAGGCGGCCGCCGACCTCATCGTCGCCGAGGCCAAGCCCCAACAGGGCAACGCCTTCAAGGTGGAACTCGCGCGGCGCGCCATCGTGCGGGGCCTGGAACAGGCCGCCGCCGGCACGCCCCAGTCCGTCACCGACAAGCGCATCCAGTGAGCCGCCGATGACCCAGACCTTCTCCTCCACCGGGCGCGACAGCTTCGTCGGCACGCCCCGCAGCCGCATCGACGGCCCCGCCAAGGTGACGGGACTCGCCAAGTACGCGGGCGAGTTCTCGGCACCCGACCTCCTGCACGGCTACGTCGTGTCGGGCATCGTCGCCAAGGGCCGGATCCGGAGCATCGACACGAGCGCGGCGGAGGCCGTGCCCGGCGTCGTCAAGGTGCTGACCCACGAGAACCGGCCGCGCACCGCCTGGCTCAACTACAATTACCAGGATCAGGTCGCCCCTCCCGGCGCACCCTTCCGCGCCCTCTACGACGACAAGATCCTGTACAGCGGCCAGCCGGTGGCGCTGGTGGTGGCCGAGGATTTCGACACCGCGCGCCACGCCGCGACGCTCGTCAAGGTGGATTACGAGGCGGAGGCGCCGAGCGTCGATCTGACGAAGGTCGGAGACTTCGCCTACGACCCGCCGATGAAGCGCAACGGCATCAAGCCGCCGCCGAAGCCCTGGGGCGACGCGGACGCGGTCTTCGACACCGCTGCCGTGAAGGTGCGCGAGCAGTACACGCTCGCCACCGAGCACCACAACCCGATGGAGCCGCACGCCTCGACCGTCATCGTCGAGGAGGACGGCACCTACACGGTCTACGACAAGATCCAGGGCGTCTCGAACAGCCAGGGCTACCTCGCCAACGTCTTCGGCCTGAAGAAGGACGAGGTGCGGGTGCTGAACCCCTATCTCGGCGGCGGCTTCGGCTCGGGCCTGCGCCCACAGTATCAGCTCTTCCTGGCGATGCTGGCCGCGCGCGACCTCGGGCGCTCGGTGCGGGTGGCGCTGACCCGCGACCAGATGTGGACCTTCAGCTTCCGCCCCGAGGCGATCCAGACGATCAGCCTCGGCGCCGACCGGGACGGCACGCTCCAGGCGCTGCGCCATGACGCGCTGGCGCCGACCTCGCAGTTCGAGGACTACCAGGAGGTCGTCGTCAACTGGTCGGGCATCCTCTACAAGTGCGACAACGTCGCGCTGACCTACAAGCTCGCCAAGCTCGACACCTTCACCCCCGCCGACATGCGCGCGCCCGGCGCCGTCACCGGCGTCTTCGCCATCGAGACGGCGATGGACGAGCTGGCCTACGCCACCGGCCAGGACCCGATCCAGCTCCGGCTGAAGAACTACACGCAGCGCGACCAGACCCAGGAGGACAAGCCCTTCGGCTCCAAGGAGCTGAGGGCCTGCTTCGAGCAGGGCGCCGAGCGCTTCGGCTGGGCGAAGCGCGACCCGGAGCCGCGCTCCATGCGCGAGGGCCGGGAACTCGTCGGCTGGGGTGTGGCGACCGGCATCTGGGAATCGATGATGATGCAGACGAGCGCCCACGCGATCCTCACCGCGGACGGCCGGCTCGAGGTCGGCAACTCGACGGGCGACATCGGCACCGGCACCTATACGATCCTCACCCAGATCGCCGCCGACACGCTCGGCCTGCCGATGGAGGCGGTGACGACGAAGCTCGGCGACACGCGGCTTCCCGAGGCGCCGATCGCGGGCGGCTCGTGGACGGCGGCCTCCTCCGGCACCGCCGTGATGAAGGCCTGCCGGGACGTCGGCGAGCAGGTCTTCCGGCTGGCGCGCCAGATGGACGATTCACCGCTCGCCAACGTCGATTTCGAGCGCGTCGCCTTCGCGGACGGCCATATCGTGGTCGCGGACGACGCGACCCGCCGCGTCGCGCTGGTGGACGTGATGCGCGCGGCCGGCGTCGAGCGGCTGGAGGCGACCGGGCAGGCCGCGCCCGACAAGGACTTCAACAGCCAGTACGAGGCCTACACCCACTCGGCGATCTTCGCGGAGGTGAAGATCGACGAGGAGCTGGGGCAGGTGCGCCTGACCCGGATCGTCTCGGCGATCGCGGCCGGCAAGATCCTCAACCCCAAGACCGCGCGCAGCCAGATCCTCGGCGGCGTGGTGATGGGCATCGGCGCGGCGCTGGAGGAGGAGTCCCTGATGGACACCACGCTCGGCCGGTTCATGAACCACAATCTCGGCGAGTACCACGTGCCGGTGAACGCCGACATCCACGACATCCAGGTGATCTTCGTGGACGAGGAGGACCGGGCGAACCCGCTCGGCGTGAAGGGGCTCGGCGAGATCGGCACCGTCGGCACCGCGGCGGCCATCGCCAACGCGGTCTTCCACGCCACCGGCAAGCGCATCCGCCACCTGCCGATCACGGTCGACAAGATCATCGGGTGAGCGGGGACACCTGCGCGATTCTCCCTCCCCCGCAGAGGGGGGAGGGGGATGCGCGGTATCCGAGGGGATCGAACGAAGCCGGCTCAGACCCGCGGGCGACGCCCGTCGAGGCTCAGCGCCCCTGGGCCGGCGGTGACGAGGTAGAGAAAGATGAAGCAGAACAGGATCGCGGCGTCGCCCCCGTTGATCGCCGGGTAGAAGCCGCGCGGCGCGTGGAACAGGAAGTAGGCCACCGCCATCTGGCCGGAGGCCAGGAAGGCCGCCGGACGGGTGAACAGGCCGAGCGCGATCAGCGCGCCGGTCGCGATCTCGATCACCCCGCCGATGCCGCGCAGCGAGAGCAGCTCGGGCGCGGGCCCGTTGGAGGGCGGGAAGCCGAACAGCTTCTGCGTGCCGTGCGCCAGGAACAGCAGCCCGGCCATGATCCGCAGGGCGGCGAGCGCGTAGGGCGCCAGGGGGGACAGGCGCGCGAACAGGGCATCCATCGGGACGGGTCTCCGTGACGAGTGCCGGGGCGGTTCCGCGTAAAGCACCGCACTGTCAAGCTGGGAGGTTGCGGCACGGCCGGGAACGCGCGGCGGCGGGGCGCGATGATCGATTAACGATCCTCGGCTACGACTCCTGCCTATATGGAGAGCGCCCACGATGCGCGGCCGTCGGACGATCGGAGCATCGCGGCCGTGTCCGGGGCCCGGCACGGGGCGCGCGGGGACCGCGGAGGAGCGGGTTTGGACCAGGACGATCCGACTGCGCACGAGGCGCCCGACGAGGGCCAGAAGCCCTGGGAGATCGTGCTGCCCGAGGAGGGCGCCACCGAGGATCTCGGCCTGTTCCTCGCCGAGTTCCTGCTGCCGGGCGACGTCGTCGCCCTCTCCGGCGGGCTCGGCGGCGGCAAGACCACGCTCGCGCGCGCCGTCATCCGGGAACTGACCGGCGACCCGGACCTCGAGGTGCCGAGCCCGACCTTCACGCTGGTCCAGCCCTATACGGGCCGGGACGGGCGCATGATCGTGCACGCCGACCTCTACCGCCTGCGCGGCGCCGACGAGCTGGTCGAGATCGGCTTCGACGAGATGACCGAGGCGGCCATCACGCTGGTCGAGTGGCCCGAGCAGCTGCCGACCCGCGCCGGCCCCGTGCTCACCGTCGATCTCTCGCTCCGGCCCGAGTTCGGCGAGGGCTCGCGTTTCGCCCGCATCGACGGCACGGGCGGCATGCGCGACCGCATCGAGCGGGCGCGGGCCGTGCGCGGCCTGCTGGTGCGCGCCGGCTGGGATCTCGCCGAGCGCGCCCACATGCAGGGCGACGCCTCCTCGCGCGCCTACCAGCGCCTGACCAACCCGGACGGCGGCACGGCGGTGCTGATGATCTCGCCCCCGCGCGCGGACGGCCCGCCGGTGCGGGACGGCAAGCCCTACAGCGCCATCGTCAAGCTCGCCGAGAGCGTGCACGCCTTCGTGGCGATGGACCGGGCCCTTCGGGCGCTCGGCTTCTCGGCGCCGCGCATCTACGGCGAGGATCTCGACGCGGGGCTCCTGATCCTCGAGGATCTCGGCAGCGAGCCGGTGGTGGACGCCGCCGGGCCCCGGCCCGAGCGCTACGCCGAGGCGACCCGGCTGCTCGCCAAGCTCCACGCTACCGAGCTGCCGGCCGTGGTGCCGGTGGCGGCCGGCATCGAGCACCGCATCCCGGCCTACGACCTCGAGGCGCTGCTGTTCGAGACCGAGCTGATGCCCGAGTGGTACGCCCCCGGCATCCGCGGCGTCGCGCTCTCGCCTGACGCGCGGGCCGAGTTCCTCGACCTCTGGGCCGAGGCGCTGCGCGGCGCGCTTCCCGCCCGCCCGACCTGGACCCTGCGCGACTACCACTCGCCGAACCTGATCTGGCTGCCGCACCGCGAGGGGCTGGAACGCGTCGGCCTGATCGACTTCCAGGACGCGGTGATGGGCCACCCGGCCTACGACGTCGCCTCGCTGCTGCAGGACGCCCGCGTCGATGCCAGCGCCGAGTTCGAGCTGCGCCTGCTCGGCCTCTACGCCCGCGAGCGCCGCGCCCGCGAGCCGAACTTCGACGTCACGGCCTTCGCCACCGCCTACGCGCTCCTCGCCGCCCAGCGGGCGACGAAGATCCTCGGGATCTTCGCGCGCCTCGACAAGCGCGACGGCAAGCCGGGCTACCTCGCCCACCTGCCGCGCATCGAGGGCTACCTCGCGCGCAACCTCGAACACCCGGCGCTGGCGGGCTTGCGCGACTGGCACGCGCGGCACATGCCGGGCCTCCTCGCGCCGGCCTGACCCCTCACGACCGCAGACCCGCCCTCCAGGATCCTCCGATGAGCGAGCCCAGCATCACCCGCGCCTTCGTCCTCGCGGCGGGCCTCGGCAAGCGCATGCGGCCGGTCACGGCCACGACCCCGAAGCCGCTGGTCGAGGTCGCCGGCAAGGCGCTGATCGACCACGCCCTCGACCGGGCGGCGGAGGCCGGCATCGACACGGCGGTGGTCAACGTCCACTACCTCGCCGACCTCGTGGAGGGGCACGTCGCGCGGCGCGCGGACGGGCTGAGGATCCTGGTCTCCGACGAGCGCGCGGCGCTCCTCGAGACCGGCGGCGGCGTGAAGAAGGCCCTCGGCCTCGTGGGCGCGGCACCCTTCGTGGTGATGAACTCCGATTCCTTCTGGCTGGAGGGGCCGACCCCGAACCTCGCCCGCCTCATCGCGCGCTGGGACGCGGAGGCGATGGACATCCTGCTCCTCGTGGCGCCGACCGCGACGAGCCTCGGCTACGAGGGCGCGGGCGACTTCGTGATGGCAGGCGACGGGCGCCTGGAGCGGCGCGGCGAGCGGGCGGTGGCGCCCTTCATCTACGCGGGCGTCGCGATCGTGAAGCCCGAACTCTTCGCCGACACGCCGGAGGGCGCCTTCTCGCTCAACCTGCTGTTCGACCGGGCGATCGCCCGCGAGCGCCTCTACGGCCTGCGCCTCGACGGGCAATGGCTGCATGTCGGCACCCCGGAGGCGATCCAGGCCGCCGAGGAGCGCGTGAAGGCGAGCGCGCGCCACCCCTGAGGGCGCCGGCGCGATTGTGGAACGGAGCCGGAACGTCTACATTCGCTCGGCGTGCCCGATGCGGTGCCGCAAGGAGCTGCAGGATGGATGTGAAGGAAGCCATCAAGCGCGCGAAGACTTATGTCGCCGAAACTTTTTCGGACGAGGACATCATTGATGTGGGCCTCGAGGAGGTCCGCCGCGACGAGGATGGCCGCCACTGGCTGATCACGGTCGGCTTCTCGCGCGCGTCCCCGAGGCTCAGAGCGTCCAGGATCAAGGAAAACAGCATCCTCGGCTACAATCCGGACCTGCCGCGCGTCTACAAGGTCGTGACCCTGAGCAATCAGGATGGCGACATGATCTCGATCACCAACAGAGCCGTCGAGCACTAGATGGGCCGGCTGATCGCGATCGACACGAACCTTCTGGTTCTGCTGGTCGTCGGATCCGCTTCAGTGGACTTCATCGCGCGGCACAAGCGCACGAACACATTCGTCAAGGACGACTTCCAACTGCTGCGGCAGATCCTGCTCGATGCGGACGGGATCGTCTTCACTCCGCATGTTCTATCCGAGACTTCGAACCTCGTCCGCCAATTCGCGAAGCCGGGCGTCGACACCATCGTGAGCGTGCTTGGCCGTATGATCCAGCAGAGCAGGGAAATCGCCGTCGCCAGCGCCGATGCGGTTCAGCGCCCCGAATTTCGCTATCTCGGGCTGACCGATGCAGGGCTGCCGAGCATCGATGCGGACGACGTCGCGCTTCTGACGGACGATTTCGACTTGTACCGGGCGAGCCTCGCGGCAGGCCGCAAGCCCATCAACTTCTCGCACGCGCGCGAGAGCTGGCTCGGTCTCTAGATCGGCGTATCCATGTCCGAGTCCCACATCTTCACCATCGGCCGCGGCGCTCCGTTCCTGCCGACGCTCGCGGACGCGCTGCTCGACGGGCGGCTCGTCGGCGATCTGGGCGCCGACCCGCTGGCGCTGGCGGGCGTGACGCTGTTCCTGCCGACCCGGCGGGCGGCCCGGGGC
>NZ_LSIX01000487.1:0-4630 GCF_001556475.1 Methylobacterium sp. CCH5-D2
CTGCAGCACGTTGAGGCCCGAGCCCATCAGGGCGGCGGCGCGCCCGTTCATCCGCACCACCGCGCCCGCCCCGTCGAGGAGCAGGCCCGCGCAGCGCATGAGGTCGAAGGCCTCCAAGGCCGAGCCCGCCCGCGCCTGCGCGATCCGCAGCGCGAGCCGCCCCGCCCGCTGCAGGTGCGGCACCACCCGCTCCAGCGCCTCGCACTCGGCCTGCGTGAAGGCCCCGCTGCGCGGCGCGCGCTCCAGCGACAGGATCAGGCTGCGCCCGCCCGCCGGCACGAGGTAGAGCCCCGCGAAGTGGCGCAGGCCGTGCGCGCTCACGTACTCGGCGTTGAAGGGCAGCCGGTCGAGCTCGCGCGGCGAGAAGATGTGCTGCTCGGTGAGCACCCGGCCGGGGTCGCGCATCGCCGGGATGCCGCGCAGCACCCGCGGGTTGTGGGCGAGCCAGCCCTGGGCGAGCCCGTCGGCGATCGCCGCGTCGAGGAAGGGGTTGCAGGCGAGTTCGAGCGGCGCGTCGGGCCCCGGCAGCATGAGGGCGCCCTCGGAGCCGAAGACCCGCGCGCAGGTCTCAAGTGTCTGGCGCCACAGCTCGGGGCGCAGGGCGGCCTCGTAGAAACTGTCGACCAACGCCGAGACCGCGTCGTGGCTCTCCATCGGGTCGCACCTTCCCCGTCCGCCCGGGGCCCCCTCGCGCGTGCGGACGTGCCGGACCATTCACTCACGATGCGGGCGCGGCGGCATACCCCAAACGGGTCATGAAAGAGCGGTCTTTTGTGGACGTCATCGCGGGCCGGATCCATGCGGTCCCGCCCGGCGGGACCGGGAGGGAGATCGCGCGATGGGCCCGAGCCTCGCCGCGTCGCTCGCGCAGGTCTGCGCCTTCGCCCTCGGCTTTGCCCTGATCCACGCCGCGCGCCGCCACGCCGCCGTCGTCACGGCGGTGCTGGCGGCCGTCGCGGTCGCGGCGGCGCTGCTCCTGCTGCTGGCCGTCGCCGTCGCCCCGGCGCCGGACGCCGACCTCCCGGACGCGGTCTCAATCGCCGCGGCGGCGTGAGGCGGCGTGAGGCGGCGCGGGGCGCGCCGCCCTATCTTGAGGGGCCGCGGGGCCGCCGGCTCCTGACGCGAGCGCGCCCTTGATCCGTCTCCTGAGCTACAACATCCGGCACGCGCTGGGCCTCGACGGCCGGGTCGCGCCCGAGCGCATCGCCGCGGTGATCGCCGACCTCGCGCCCGACGTGGTGGCGCTGCAGGAGGTCGATGTCGGGCGCGCGCGCACCGGCGGCCACGACCAGGCGGCGGTGATCGCCCGCGCACTGCGCATGGATTACCATTTCCACCCCGCCCTCCACGCGGAGGGGGAGCGCTACGGCGACGCGATCCTCACCCCCCATCCCGCGCGGCTCGTGCGGGCGGGGGCGCTCCCGGGCCATCCGCGCCGGCTCGGGCTGGAGCCGCGGGGGGCGCTCTGGGTCGAGGTCGCGCTGGGCGGGCGGCGGCTGCAGGTGCTCAACACGCATCTGGGGCTGACGGGCGGCGAGCGGCTGGCGCAGGTGGAGGCCCTGCTCGGGCCCGACTGGCTCGGCAACCCGGCCTGTCGCGAGCCCGCGGTGCTGCTCGGCGACCTCAACGCCACGCCCTGGTCGCGCAGCTACCGGCGGCTGGCCGGCCGCCTCGCCGACGCGCGCCGGCTCAGCCCGACCGGGCGCGCCCGCTCCGGCGCGACCTTCCCGACGCGTCTGCCGCTCCTGCGCATCGACCACGCCTTTGTCTCGTCCGGCATCCGCGTGGGGCGGATGGGCCCCGTGGGCGGCGGCCTCGCCCGGGTCGCCTCCGACCACCGGCCGCTGCTCGTCGAGATCGCGCTGGACCCGGCCGTCGGGGAGCCGGCCCGTCGGGCGGAGGCGGCGGGCTGAGGCCGCCTCACCCGCCGAGCTTCGTCCGGACCGCCGCCCGCAGCAGCCCCGGCCGGCGCCAGGGCCGCCACGCATCGCCCGGGCCGTAGGGGTCGCCGAGGTTCAGCGCCTCGACGAGGCGGGCGACGAGGCCCCGGTGTGAGGGGACGACCGGGCAGAGCCGGCGCGGCGGCACCAGGGCGGGGTCGTCGAGCGCCGCCCGCAGGCTGCCCCGCTCGGCCACCCGCGCCGCGAAGGCGCGCGCCTCGCAGCCCGCGTGGTGGGCGAGCAGCCGCTCGCGCACCCGGGCGATGGCGGCGCGCAGGCCCGCGTCCTCCGGCCCGTCGCCCGCGGCCAGCGCGAGGTCGCACTCGGTGTCGTAGCCGAAGGAGCGGTTGTTGAGGTTGGTCGAGCCGACCCGCAGCAGGGTATCGTCGAAAACCGAGACCTTGGAGTGGATCAGGATCGGCTGCCCGGACGCGGTGTGGGGCGCCAGGATGCGGAAGCGGTCGAAGCGGTCCCGCGCCTTCAACCGCTTGATCAGCCCGCGCCGGGCGCTGTCCATGGTGAGCCGGTCGAAGCCGTTCGGGCTGCGCTCGGCCACCACCACGACGATCTCGGGCCCGTCCGGCTCCTCGAGCCGCCGGCCGAGCGCCTCGGCCACCAGCGGCGCGGTGAAGTACTGGTTCTCCAGGTAGATGCTGCGCCGCGCCCCCGCGATCGCGCTGAGGAACAGGGCCTCGTTCTCCCGGATCGCGGGCGCCCGGCCGAGCGCCGGCACCGTGCGGGCGAGCGCCACCGGCACGTCGGCGAAGTCGGCGGCGAGGGTCTCGGGCCAAGGGTCCTCGAAGGGACCCTCGAAGCGATCCTCGAACGGACCCTCGGGCGCGCCCGCCCCGGGTCCCGGCTCGGCGGCCAGCACCTCGCCGCTCGCCGCTCGCCAGCGCTCGCGGGCGAGCGCGGCGAGCGCGCGGGCGGCCTCGCCGTCCACCGCCAGCATCACGTCGTGGCGCGGCGGGTAGGCCTCCCCCGAGGGCAGGCGGCGGCGGGCGTCGCGGTCGCGGTGGGCGGGCGTGTCCCAGCGGTTGGCCTCGAAGTCGCTGCCGCCGCAGAAGGCGATCCGGTCGTCCACCACCAGGATCTTCTGGTGCTGGCAGGCGCCGAAAGGCAGCGTGCCGTCGATGCGGTAGTCGATGCCGGGGCCGAGGCGCTCGCGGATCGCCGGGGGCTTCATGTCGCTGTTGGCCGAGATCGGCCAGGGCATGTTCCAGATCAGCAGGCGGATCGCGAGTTCCGGCCGCTGCAGCTTCAGCCGGCGCAGCAGGTCGCCCAGCGCCTCGTCGCCGGAGGGGTCGGCGCTCTCCGGCCGCAGGCAGGTGCGCGGGTCGAAGCTCCAGCCGATCAGCAGGATCGAGCGCCGGGCCGCGACGAGCGCGTGGCGCGCCGCCGCGAAGTAGGCCGCGCCGTCGTGCAGCAGGGCGGCGCGGGGCGCGCGCTCCCGCCGCCAACAAGTCTCGCCGGGCCGCAGCACGCCGGAGGGTGCGGCGAGCGGGACCGGCAGGTCCCCGGGTTTCACCGCGATGGTCATGATCCCGCGCCCTGCTCCCGTTCCCGTCCCGGCCCGATGCCCGGCCCGATGCCGCCCCGCGCCCGGGCCGCCGGCCGGGCCGGGCCGGCGCCGCGGGCGCGCAGCCTCGCCCGCACCCGCCGCCGCGTCAGCCAGACGAGCCCGAGCGTGGCGACGAGGCCGAGGCCCAGCGAGATCCAGTGGACCGGATCCTCGCTGCCCGCCGCGCGCCCGATCACCCCGAGATAGATGCACAGGATCGTGCCCGGCAGCATGCCGAGCACCGTCGAGAACAGGAAGGCGCCGACGCCGACGTCGGTGATGCCGAGCGCGTAGTTCTGCACGTTGAAGGGCACGAAGGGGCTCAGCCGCATCAGCAGGAGCAGGCGCCAATCCCCGTCGCCGACCGCCTCGGCGGTGGCCCGCCAGGCCGGGCGCCGGTCGATGATGCGCCCCACCGGCCCCTGCAGCACGGAGCGGGCGGCCAGGAAGGCCAGCAGCGAGCCCGCGGTGGCGGCCCCGAGCACGATCGGCATCGCCCACCAGCCGAAGGCCACCGCGCCCGCGATGGTCAGCGGCGTGCAGGGGATCACCAAGAGCGTGGCCGCGAGGAAGATGCCGGCGAACGCCACCGGCCCCCAGACGCCGAGACCGGCGCTCCAGGCACCGAAATCGCGCAGCCACGCATCGACCGGCAGCAGCCGCCAGAGCGCGACCGTCGCCGCCACGGCGCCGACCACCACCAACCCGTCGCGCAGAGCCCCCGAGCGCACCGTCGAACCGCCTCTCTCGTATTCCGGCAGCCCGCCGGACGCCGCCCTCACAGAACGGTGATCGGGCGGCATGTTTCCATGCCTGCGGCAACGCTTGAGCCGGCGTCACGTCTCCGTCATCCGAGCGGGGCATTTCTGCCACGCTTCGGCGCGGGCTGGATGGGTGCGCCGGCCACGGCTTGCGGACGATATAGCACAGGCTATGAATCGCCGGATCGGGGCGCTCGGCAGAGGGGCGAGAGGCGGCTGTGACGCGGATGCGGGGGCCATCGAGGGCGAAAATCTCGGGCGACAGCCCGCGCGCTCTCCCTCTCCCCTCGGTGGGGGAGGGTGGGCCGGCCGTCAGGCCGGGTCGGTCGGGACGAAGCCCCGCGGAGAGGGGAGCGACGGTGCAGGAT
>NZ_LSIX01000488.1:0-238 GCF_001556475.1 Methylobacterium sp. CCH5-D2
GTCCGGCGTGGTCCAGATGTCCTTGGCGTGGGCCGAGAAGCTCCAGCCCCGTCCGGTCAGCAGGGCGGCGTAGCGGGCGACGCTGGCCGGCGTGTGCAGGAAGTGGACGTGGATATGCGCCACGCTCCCCGGCAGCTCGCGGGCCAGCACCAGGGCCTGCCCGAGCCGGCGCAGGCGCGAGGCGCTGGGGTCGCGCGCGAGATCGCGCAGGAACAGGCCGAGCAGGCGGGGAAGGCGC
>NZ_LSIX01000489.1:0-6407 GCF_001556475.1 Methylobacterium sp. CCH5-D2
GTGCTGGTGGCCGGCTACGCGAGCCACGAGGCGCGGTTCTCCGAACTCGCCATCCTGGGCCTGCTCCTCACCGCCGGCTGCATGCTGCTGTTCGGCGATCTCCTGAACCTTCCGATCCCGATGCTGCCGACGGCGCTGATCCAGGCGCTCTCCGGCACGCTGCCCTCGCGTACCCTGCTGCGGATCGCGGCCGGCGCCCTCGCCCTCGCGGGGCTCGTCCTGCTCGTCGTGAGCCGCCGCTCGGCCAAACGCGAGCCGATCGACGTCGCCCGCCATTCCCTGACGACCTGAGCGGACCGCGCACCATGACGGACCTCCTGTCCAACCTGGGCCTCGGCTTCGCCGTCGCGCTCAGCCTCCAGAACGTCGCGCTCTGCTTCCTCGGCTGCCTCGTCGGCACGCTGATCGGCGTCCTGCCGGGCGTCGGGCCAATCGCCACCATCGCGATGCTCCTGCCGATCACCTTCGGGCTCGATCCGGTCGGCGCGCTCATCATGCTGGCCGGCATCTATTACGGCGCGCAGTACGGCGGCTCGACCACGGCGATCCTGGTCAACATCCCGGGCGAGGCGACCTCGGTCGTCACCACGCTCGACGGCCACCAGATGGCCCGCCAGGGCCGGGGCGGCATCGCGCTCGGCATCGCGGCCATCGCCTCGTTCTTCGCCGGCACGGTCGCCACCATCCTGATCGCCGCGCTCGGCGCGCCGCTGACCAAGCTCGCGCTGATCTTCGGCCCGGCCGAGTACTTCGCCCTGATGGTGATGGGGCTCGCCTTCGCGGTGGTGCTGGCGCACGGCTCGGTGCTCAAGGCGGTGGCGATGATCCTGGTCGGCATCCTGCTCTCGACGGTCGGCACCGACCTTGAGACGGGCCAGGAGCGCATGACCTTCGGCTACGCCTTCCTCACCGACGGCGTCGACTTCTCGGTGCTGGCGATGGGCCTGTTCGGCATCGCCGAGATCCTGCGCAACCTCGACCAGAGCGAGACCCGCGACGTGGTCCGCGCGCAGATCGGCCGCCTCCTGCCCGGCGCGGCGGAGCTGAAGCAGGCGACCCCCGCCACCCTGCGGGGCACGGCGATCGGCGCGATCCTCGGTATCCTGCCGGGCAACGGCGCCGTGCTCGGGCCCTTCGCCTCCTACACGATCGAGAAGAAGATCGCGCGCGACCCCTCGCGCTTCGGCCGCGGCGCCATCGAGGGCGTGGCGGGGCCGGAGAGCGCCAACAACGCGGGCGCGCAGACCGCCTTCATCCCGCTCCTGACGCTCGGCATCCCACCGAACGCCGTGATGGCCCTGATGGTCGGCGCGATGACGATCCACGGCATCGTGCCGGGACCGGGCGTGATGACCAAGAACCCGAACCTGTTCTGGGGCATGATCGCCTCGATGTGGATCGGCAACCTGATGCTGCTCGTCATCAACCTGCCGCTGGTCGGCCTCTGGGTGCGACTGCTGAAGGTGCCCTACCGGCTGATGTTCCCGGCGATCCTGATGTTCTGCTCGGTCGGCATCTACTCGATCGGCTCGCAGCCCACCGACGTGATGCTGATCGGCGTGTTCGGGCTGATGGGCTACCTCCTGATCAAGTTCGGCTTCGAGCCGGCCCCGCTGCTGCTCGGCTTCGTGCTCGGCAAGCTGATGGAGGAGTACCTGCGGCGCTCGCTCACGCTCTCGCGCGGCGACCTGATGATCTTCCTGGAGCGTCCGGTCAGCGCTGTGCTGTTCGTGATCGCCTTCGCGATCATCGCCGCCGCCCTGCTGCCCTCGATGCGCAAGAGCCGCGACGAGGTCTTCACCGAAGCCTGAGGTCCCGCACCATTGGGCCGACACGAGGGGAAACGACACGCATGAAACGGGCAATCGCGATCGGCGTCCTGGCGGCGCTCACGAGCTTTACCGCCGCCGCCGAGACCTATCCGCAGCGGCCGATCACCATGATCGTGCCCTTCGCGGCGGGCGGGCCGACGGACGTGGTGGCGCGCATCGTGGCCGAGCCGATGTCGCGCGCGCTGGGCCAGCAGGTGGTGGTCGAGAACGTCACCGGCGCGGGCGGCACCACGGGCATCACCCGCGGCGCCCAGTCCGCGCCGGACGGCTACACCATCATGGTGGGCCACATGGGCACGAACGGCGCCGCCCCGGCCCTGTTCAAGGGCCTCAAGTACGATCCCGCCACGAGCTTCGACCCGATCGGCTTCCTGGGCGGCGTGCCGATCCTGATCGTCGCCAAGAAGGATTTTCCGGCGAAAGACCTCAAGGGCTTCATCGAGGCCCTCAAGGCGGGCGGCCCGAAGATCAACCAGGCGCATGCGGGCGTCGGCTCGGTCTCGCACTCGACCGGCGTGCTCTTCGACTCCCAGGTCGGCGTCAAGCCGACGCTCGTGACCTATCGGGGCACCGGGCCGGCGATGAACGACCTGATGGCGGGTCAGGTCGACTTCATGGCCGACCAGATCGTCAATGTCGGGCCCCAGGTCGCGGGCGGCACGGTCAAGGCCTACGCCATCGCCACGCCCGAGCGTGCCCCGAGCCTGCCGGACGTGCCGACCATGAAGGAGGCCGGGCTGCCGGGCTACGAGGTGAGCGCCTGGAACGCGGTCTTCGCGCCCAAGGGCCTGCCCGCCGACGTCAAGGCGAAGCTGGTCGCCGCCGTGGAGGCGGCGCTGAACGACCCGACCGCGACGAAGCGCCTGACCGAGCTCGGCTCGAACATCCCGAAGGCCGACGAGCGGGGCCCGGCTGCCCTCCAGAAGCTTGTGGAGAGCGAGGTCGCCCGCTGGACTCCGGTCCTGCGCTCGGCCGTCGAGAGCAACCAGTAAAGTCCGAGCCCGGGGCCGCCGGCCGCGCGGCGGGCGGCCCCTCCGGCAGGCTGTGACGGGAGCGGCGTCCCGGGGGGGGCGTTGCCCGCGCGTGCCCGCGATCATCCCAGCCGACGCGCGAGGCTGCGGGAGGCGGCCGCGCAGAGAAGGAAGCCATCCTGTGGACCAGTACCTGACCTCGACCTTTCTGCTCTCGCTCCTGCAGATCATCTGGATCGACATCATCCTGTCGGGCGACAACGCGGTCGTCATCGCCATGGCCTGCCGCGGCCTGCCGGAGCGTCAGCGGCGCATCGGCGTGTTCCTGGGCGCCTTCGCGGCGGCGGGCCTGCGCATCCTGTTCGCGGTCATCATCTCGCAGCTGCTCGCGGTGCCGTTCCTGAAGGTGCTGGGCGGCCTCATCCTGCTGCACATCGCGGTCAAGCTGGTGCGCGGCGAGGAGGAGGGCGAGGAGCACGTCAAGACCAGCGCGAGCCTCCCGAAGGTGGTCTGGACCATCGTGGTGGCCGACGCGGTGATGAGCTTCGACAACGTCGTGGCGGTCGCGGGCGCGGCCAAGGGGCACGACGAGCTCTTCATCATCGGGCTCGCCCTCTCGGTGCCGCTGCTCATCGTCGGCGCCAGCCTGATCACCCGGGCGATCGACCGCTTCCCCGTGCTGATCTGGTTCGGCGGCGCGCTGCTCGGCTGGGTGGCGGGCGAGATGATCGCGACCGACCGTCTCGTGGTCCAGCACGTGGCCGAGACCCTGCCGGCCTCGCTTCAGGGGATCTTCCACTACGCGGTCGCCGCGCTCTGCGCCGCCCTCGTGATCGCGGTCGGCATGCTGCTCCGGCGCCGCAGCGACCGTGCGGTCGCCCGCGAGCAGGCTGCGGCCGTCGGCCGGGCCGAGGCGGACGTGCTCGGGGGCTGAGCCGGGATGCGGGGGGCCGGTCCGCCGGCCCCCTGGATTGCTCGGATCCTGCCGGGGTGCACGGGGGCGGAAGACGGGGGCTCCGAGCGGGCGGGCCACGCGCCCCGGTCCATTCCAGCCCGGCGCAGCCCAGCCTCATGCGCGGCCGGTCACGCTCCCGGGCGCGGTCCTGGGGCGCCTTGCACGAGCACGAGGCTCACCTGTGGCCGATCAGGCGGAATTCGGTCGGGATCGGCCTTGCACCGCCGAGGCTACGGCCTGCTCCGGCGCCATTCCGCAACGCGCTCAGGCGCCGGCCACGCCCGACCCGACCATCGCCTTCGGATCGACCGCCGCGTCGTAGGTCGCCTCGTCGACCTCGCCCGAGGCGAGTGCCGCCTCCCGCAGGGTCTGCCCCTTCTCCATCGCGGCCTTCGCGATCGTGGCCGCCTTCTCGTAGCCGATGTGCGGGCTCAGCGCGGTCACCAGCATCACGCTGTTCTCGACGAAGCCCGCGATGCGGTCGCGGTCAAGCTTCGTCCCCTCGACGGAGTAGACCCGGAACTTCTCGCAGCCGTCGGCGAGGATGCGGATCGCGTGCAGCACGTTGCCGATGATGATCGGGCGCATCGCGTTGAGTTCGAAGTTGCCCTGGCTCCCCGCGAAGGCGACCGCGGTGTCGTCGCCGATCACCTGGATCGCGATCATCACGATCGCTTCGCACTGGGTCGGGTTGACCTTGCCCGGCATGATCGAGGAGCCGGGCTCGTTGGCGGGGAGCTGCAACTCGCCGAGGCCGCAGCGCGGCCCGGAGGCGAGCCAGCGCATGTCGTTGGCGATCTTCATCAGCGCGACGGCGACGCCGCGCAGGGCGGCGCTCGCCCGCACCATCGCGTCGAGGGAGCCCTGCGCCATGAACTTGTTGGGCGCCGTGACGTAGGGCTTGCCGGTGAGTTCGGCGATCGTCTCGGCGACGGCGACGCTGAACCCCTTCGGCGCGTTCAGCCCCGTCCCGACCGCGGTGCCGCCCACCGCGAGTTCGAGGAGCCCGCGGCGCGCTTCCGCGACGGCGTCCATGCAGGCGCGCAGCTGCGCGGCGTAGCCCGACCATTCCTGGCCGACGGTGAGCGGCACCGCGTCCTCGAGATGGGTGCGGCCGATCTTGACCACGTCCGTCCAGTCCTGGGCCTTCACCTCGATCGCCTTGGCGAGCGCTTCCAGCTGCGGCACCAGGGCCTCGTCGATCGCCTTGAGCGTGGCGATGTGCATCGCCGTCGGGAAGGTGTCGTTCGAGGACTGGCCCATGTTCACGTCGTCGTTGGGCGCGACCGGTTCCTGGCTGCCGAGGGTGCCGCCCAGCAACTGGATCGCCCGGTTCGAGAGCACCTCGTTGACGTTCATGTTGCTCTGGGTGCCGGAGCCCGTCTGCCAGACGTAGAGCGGGTAGTGCGCGTCGAGCTTGCCCGCCTCGGTCTCCTCGGCGGCCCGCACGATCGCCTCGGCCTTCCACTCGGGCAGCCGCCCCTCGCGGACGTTGACCAGGGCGCAGGCCTTCTTGACGGTGCCGTAGGCCCGGTAGACTTCGGTCGGCATGCGGTCGCCGCCGATCGAGAAGTGGATCAGGGAGCGGGCGGTCTGGGCGCCCCAGTACTTGTCCGCCGGCACATCGATCGTCCCCATGGAGTCGAACTCCTTGCGCGTGCCCTCGGCGTCGAGGCCGATGGGCACGTCCCTGAGCTCCGGGTGATCGGGTCCGCGCTTCGAATCACGCTTGTCGTCACGCTTGTCGTCACGCTTGTCGTCACGCTTGGGCATGGGCGCTCGCAGGAGGCGTTCGTGAGGGGCGGGCGGTCCGGGATCAGCCGCGCTCGGAGATCTGCCGCTTGATGCCGGCGATGGCCTTGGCCGGGTTCAGGTCCTTCGGGCAGACCGTGGTGCAGTTCATGATCGTGTGGCAGCGGTAGAGCCGGAACGGGTCCTCGAGTTCGTCGAGGCGCTCGCCGACGTGGTTGTCGCGGCTGTCGACCAACCAGCGGCTCGCCTGGAGCAGGATGGCCGGGCCGAGGTAGCGGTCTTGGTTCCACCAGTAGCTCGGGCAGCTCGTCGAGCAGCAGAAGCACAGGATGCACTCGTAGTGCCCGTCGATCCTGTCCCGCTCCTCGGGCGACTGGCGCCGCTCGCGGTCGGGGGCGGGCTGGTCGTTCTTGAGCCAGGGCTCGATCAGCTCGTACTGGGCGTAGAGGCCGCTCAGGTCCGGAACGAGGTCGCGCAGCACCTGCATGTGGGGCAGGGGGCTCAGCCGGACCGGGCCGTCCCCCAGATCCTCGATATGGGTGAGGCAGGCGAGCGTGTTGCGGCCGTTGATGTTCATCGCGCAGGAGCCGCACACGCCCTCTCGGCACGATCGGCGGAAGGCCAGCGACGAGTCGATCTCGTCGGTGATCTTCATGAGCGCGTCGAGCACCATCGGGCCGCACTTGTCGAGGTCGATCTCGAACGTGTCCATCGACGGGTTCTGGCCGCCGTCGGGACTCCAGCGATAGACCTTGAAGTCGCGCTTCTTCTTCGCGTCTCCGTCGAGCGGCCAGCGGCGGCCCTCGCGGAGCTGCGAATTCTTCGGCAGGGTGAACTCGGCCATGGCGGCCTCCTCGTGAAGGGTCTGTCTCTTATACACATCTCCGAGCCCACGAG
>NZ_LSIX01000490.1:0-19839 GCF_001556475.1 Methylobacterium sp. CCH5-D2
CCGGGGCGGCGGCCAGAGCCGCGAGGAGCGCGTCGATCCGCAGACGCAGCAGCGCCGCAATCAGAAGCCGACCGACGATGCCGGCCGCTTCGCCTCGAAGATCCTGGGCAACACCGAGGACGTCTGGAACCAGATCCTGCCCAACCAGACCGGCAAGCAGTACACGCCCACCACGATGGTGCTCTATACCGGGGGCACGCGCAGCGGCTGCGGCTCGGCGCAGGCCGCGATGGGCCCGTTCTACTGCCCGCTCGACAAGAAGGTCTATCTCGACACCTCCTTCTTCAAGGAGATGGCCACCAAGTTCGGCGTGAAGGGCGATTTCGCCTACGCCTACGTGATCGCCCACGAGGTGGGCCACCACGTGCAGGACGTGCTCGGCATCCTGCCGAAGGTCCAGGCGCGCCAGCAGCAGGCGTCGAGCAAGCGCGAGGCGAACGCGCTCTCGGTGCGCGTCGAGCTGATGGCCGACTGCCTCGCGGGCGTCTGGGCCAAGAACTCGAACGACAAGTGGAACGCCCTGGAGCCCGGCGACATCGACGAGGCGCTCCAGGCGGCGAGCGCCATCGGCGACGACAAGCTGCAGGAGGCCTCCCAGGGCTACGCCGTGCCGGACTCCTTCACGCACGGCTCCTCGGAGCAGCGCAAGCGCTGGTTCATGGCCGGCTACAAGAGCGGCCAGACCCGCTCCTGCGACACCTTCCGCACGGCCAACAATTGACGCCGACGCCCGCGCGCCACGCACGTCGAGAATCGCGATGAAGATCACACCCGTCACGGACAAGCTCTCGGTCGCCGATCAGCCGAGCGAGGCGGAGATCGCCGCGCTGGCCGGGCGCGGCGTGCGCCTCGTGATCAACAACCGGCCGGACGGCGAGGAGGCGGCTCAGCCCGGCTCCGCGGCGGAGCGGCGGGCGGCCGAGGGTGCCGGGATGGCCTATCTCGACCTGCCGGTGACGGGCCCGACCATCACCCGTGAGGCGGCCCTGCGCTTCCACGAGGCCGTCGAGGCGTCGCCCGGCCCCGTTCTCGCCCATTGCCGCGGCGGCACGCGCTCCCTCACCCTCTGGGTGATCGGCGAGGTCCTGGCGGGGCGGATGCGGCGCGAGGACGTGCGCGCCTTCGGGACGGAGCGGGGGTTCGACCTGTCAGGCGTGGTGGCCTGGCTCGACGCGAACGCCTGATACGGTCTCCGGTTGATCGGTTCGGCCGGCCGCGGTGAGCCGCGCCGCGCCCCCTCTCCCATAGGGAAAGGGTTGGGGGGAGGGGTATGACCTCACAGGACTGAACACGCGGTCGATGCGCGTTCAGGTCCAGCCCTCATCTGTCACGTCATACCCCTCACCCGGCATTCTGCGAAAGCGGACCTCTCCCTATGGGATGGGGACCCGTGCTTCGTCCTGAGACGATGCCTCAAACCGAACTCTTCGACCGGGAACGGTATCAGCCCCCATCTCCCTCCACCGCCAGGATCCGCGCCTGCGCCTCCAGCGCGTCGAACAGCCGTCCGGCCTCCGCTCCGTCGAGCCTGTGGAAGCCGAGGGAGCGGGTGAGCATCAGTCCGAGGATCGAGAAGATCAGCGCCTCGCCCGCGCCGGGCCGGCAGCCGAGTGCGGCCATCTGCTCCAAGAGATCGGCCAGGAAGGCGCGGAAGCCCGCCACCGCCGCGGGGTTCTCCGCGGACGCGACCAGAAGCGCGTCGGGAAAGCCGCATTCCTCGGCATAGACCTGCCGCGCGTGTGCGACCGCCGCCAGCGGCAGCGCCGCCGGCCCGGGTGGCTGTTCGGCCAGCAGCGCGGCGATGCCGTCGCGGATCAGCCCGACGCGCCGCGCGGCCAGCGCCGCGATCAGCGCGTCCTTCGAGGCGTAGTGATGCAGCACCCCGCCCTTGCTCAGGCACGCCTCCGCGGCGACGGCATCGATCGTCAGCGTCCGCGCGTCGGAGCGGCGCAGCAAGGCCTCGGCCGCGTCGAGGATGATCTGCGCGCGATCCGCGCGCCGGATGTGCGCCATCGTACCCTGTCCGTTGAGAAACCGTCTGGACGGTCGGTAGAATAGCGGATATGTCGGCGCCGCGATAGACCGCAGCCCCGTTGCGAGGTTCAGGCAGCCGTGTCCGGATCGTACCCGAAGTCCTGCGCCTTGCTGGGCCTCCTGGCGCTCGCCGGCGGCGCGCCCGCCGCCGCCTCCGAAGCTGTGCCGCTCCTCGCACAGACGCTCGTGCGCACGCAGGTCGCCGCCGAGACGTCGGTCGCCTCCGAGGCGGTCTTCACCGGCGACATCCAGGCTCAGGCGCAGACCAGCGTCTCGTTCCGCACCAGCGGCAAGATCGCCGAGCGCCAAGTCGAGGTCGGCGATCACGTCACCGCCAACCAGGTGCTGGCGCGTCTCGACCCGCAGGAGCAGCGCGCCAACCTCGCCAACGCCGAGGCCGTGCTGGCGTCGGCGGAGGCGCAGGCGACGCAGGCCAAGCTCACCTACGAGCGCCAGAAATCGCTGCTCGCCAGCGGCTTCACCACCCGTCCGAGCTACGACAACGCCGAGCAGCAGCTGCGCGTCAGCCAGGCCGCCGTCGAGTCGGCCAAGGCCGCCCTCGGCACGGCCCGCGAGCAGTTCTCGTACACCGAGCTGCGGGCCGGCGTCGCCGGGATCGTGCTGAGCCGGTCGCTGGAGACCGGTCAGGTGGTGCAGGCCGGGCAGTCCGTCCTCACCGTCGCGCAGGACGGCCCGCGCGACGCGGTCTTCAACGTCTACGAGGCCCTGTTGGCGGGCCCGCCGGCTTCGGGGACCGTCGAGGTCACCCTCCAGGCCGATCCGGATGTGCGCGGCGTCGGCACCGTGCGCGAGATCGCGCCGAGCGTCGATCCGGCCTCCGGCACGGTGCGGGTGAAGGTCGGGCTGCGGGAGACGCCGCCCGGCATGTCGCTGGGCGCCGTGGTGATCGGGCGCGGCCGGTTCGCCGAGCGCAGGGCTGTGGTCCTGCCCTGGTCGGCCCTCTACCGCTGGCGCGGCCGGCCCGCGATCTGGGTGCGCGACCCGGCGACGAGCACCGTCGAGCCGCGCGTCGTCGCGATCGAGCGCTACGCCCCGGATTCCATCGCGCTGAAGGACGGCGTGAGGCCGGGCGAGGAGGTCGTGATCGCCGGTATCCAGTTCCTGCGTCCCGGCCTCGCGGTGACGCTCGCGGAGGCCGGACGATGAGACGTCCGATCGCGATCGCCGCCCTCGGCCTGCTGGCGCTCGGCGGCTGCAAGCAGGAGGCGGCCGAGGCGCCCGCGCCGGTGCGCCCGGTGCTCTACACCGTGGCCAAGGTGGTCGATACGAAGCGGTTCGGCCCCTTCGCCGGCACGATCGAGCCGCGCTACCAGTCCCAGCTCGGCTTCCGCATCGGCGGGCGCGTCGTCGCGCGCGACGTCACGGTGGGCGACGTGGTCCGCAAAGGGCAGCGCCTCGCCGCCCTCGACCCGATCGTGACGCGCTTCACCCTGACCCGGGCGGAGGCGGACGTGGCCGACGCCACCGCCCAGGCGGAGAACGCCGCCGCCACCGAGGCGCGCGTGCGCCGCCTGTTCGAGGGCGGCAACGTCACCCAGGCCCAGCTCGACACCGCCACCGCCAACCGCGACACCACCCAGGCGCGGCTCGCCCAGATGCAGGCCGGCCTGCAGAAGGCGCGCGACCAGATCGGCTACACCGAGCTGCAGGCCGATTTCGACGGCGTCGTCACCGAGCGCCGGGCCGAGGTCGGGCAGGACGTCACCGCCGGGCAGACCATCGTGACGGTGGCCCGCCCCGAGGTGCGCGAGGCGGTGGTCGACATCCCCGAGGACCTCCTCGGCGCCATGCCGCGCGACGCGCGCTTCACCGTGGCGCTCCAGAGCGCCCCCGAGGTCACCGCGACCGGCACCGTGCGCGAGGTCGCCCCCTTCGCCGACGCGAGCACCCGCACCCGCCGCATCCGCATGACGCTGCAGGACCCGCCGGAGGCGTTCCGGCTCGGCGCGACCATCACGGTCGGGCTGACCCGCAAGGTCCCGCCGCACGTCGTGCTGCCCGAGGCCGCGATCCTCTCGGCGGAGGGCCGGGACGCGGTCTGGGTGGTGGACGCCGCCGGCACCCGCGTCGCGCGCCGGCCGGTCACGGTCGCGGGGCGCAGCCAAGGCTTCGCCGCCCTGACCGGCGGCGTCGAGCCCGGCGAGCGCGTCGTCGTCGCCGGCACCCATTCCCTGAGCGAGGGCCAGACGGTCCGGCTCGCCGACGAGGCTCTCTGAGATGCACGCGCCGCGCGACGCGTCCGACGCCCCGGCGGGCACGGGCTTCAACCTCTCCGACTGGGCGCTCGGCCACCGCTCCTTCGTCTGGTTCCTGATGGGCGTCTGCCTGCTGGCCGGCGCGCTCGCCTACGGCAAGCTCGGCCGCGAGGAGGACCCGCCCTTCGCGATCAAGACCATGGTGGTCCGGGCCGTCTGGCCCGGCGCCACGATCGGCGACACGCTGGAGCAGCTGACCGACCGGATCGAGAAGGAGCTGCAGCAGATCAACGCGCTCGACTACGTGCGCAGCTACACCACGCCCGGCAACGCCACGGTGTTCGTGCAATTCCGCGACACCACCAAGAAGGCCGAGATCCAGCCGGCCTTCTACCAGGTGCGCAAGCGCCTCGGCGACATCCAGGGCAGTTTCCCGCAAGGGGTGCAGGGCCCGTTCTTCAACGACGAGTTCGGCGACGTCTACGGCAACGTCTACGCCTTCACGGCCGACGGGCTGACCCACCGGCAATTGCGCGACTACGTCGAGGGCGTGCGCACCGAGATCCTGAAGGTGCCCAACATCGGCAAGACCCTGCTGCTCGGCACCCAGAAGGAGACGATCTACCTCGACTTCGCCACCCGCAAGCTCGCCGGCTACGGCATCGACATCCAGTCGCTGATCCGCACGCTCCAGACCCAGAACGCGGTCACCGCCTCGGGCGTCGTCCAGGCCGGCCCCGAGCGCGTCTCCGTCCGGGTGAGCGGGCAGTTCGCCTCGGAGGAATCGCTGCTCGGCCTGAACCTGCGCGTCAACGACCGCTTCTTCCGGCTCTACGACGTGGCCGAGATCAGCCGCGGCTACGAAGACCCGCCGGCCGCGATGTTCCGCGTCGACGGCAAGCCGGCGATCGGCCTCGCGATCGCCATGCGGCCCTCCGCCAACCTCCTGCATTTCGGCGAGGATCTGAAGGCGCGCATGCGGCTGATCGAGGGCAAGCTCCCGATCGGCGTCGGCGTCCACCTCGTCTCGGACCAGCCCAAGATCGTCGAGGAGGCGGTTGGCGGCTTCACCAAGGCGCTGGTCGAGGCCGTGGTGATCGTGCTCGGCGTGAGCTTCGTGAGCCTCGGGCTGCGCGCGGGCCTCGTGGTCAGCCTGTCGATCCCGCTCGTGCTCGCCATCACCTTCGTGGTGATGCAGGTGATGGACGTGACGCTCCAGCGCATCTCGCTCGGCGCCCTCATCATCGCGCTGGGCCTCCTCGTCGACGACGCGATGATCACCGTCGAGATGATGGTGGCCCGCCTCGAACTCGGCGAGAGCCTGCGCAAGGCCGCGACCTACGCCTACACCTCGACCGCCTTCCCGATGCTCACCGGCACGCTGGTGACGGTGGCGGGCTTCCTGCCCATCGGCTTCAACGGCTCGTCGGCGGGCGAGTACACCTACTCGCTCTTCGTCGTGATCGCGGCCTCGCTGCTCGTCTCGTGGATCGTGGCCGTGCTGTTCGCGCCGCTGATCGGCGTGACCCTGCTGCCGAAGACGATGAAGACGCACGCGTCCCCGGAGGGCCATGCGGGCGCGCCGCCTCCCGGCCGGCTCGCGGGTGCCTTCCTGGCGGTGCTGCGCGTGGCCATGCGGTTCCGCTGGACGACCGTGGCGATCTGCGTCGCGCTGATGGGGGTCGCCCTGTTCGGCATGACCCATGTCCAGCAGCAATTCTTCCCGGCCTCGGACCGCACCGAGATCCTGGTCGACATGACCCTGCCGCAGAACGCCACGATCACCGAGACCAAGTCCCAGATGGACCGCTTCGAGGAGCGGCTGAAGGGCGATCCCGACATCGAGCGCTGGTCGTCCTATGTCGGCCAGGGCGCCGTGCGCTTCTACCTGCCCCTCGACCAGCAGCTGGACAACGCCTTCTTCGGGCAGATCGTCATCGTGACGAAGTCGCTGGCGGCGCGCGACCGCGTGTTCCGGCGCCTGGAGGCGTTCGGCAAGCGCGACTTCGTCGGCACCGACGTGTTCGTGAACGCGCTCGCGCTGGGGCCCCCGGTCGGACGCCCGATCCAGTATCGGCTGAGCGGGCCCGACATCCAGGTGCTGCGCGAGCAGGCGCTCGGCCTCGCCAGCGTGGTGGCGAAGAACCCGCACGTCGCGGTGCCGACCTTCGACTGGAACGAGCCCGGCAAGGTGCTCAGGGTCGAGATCCTGCAGGACAAGGCGCGCCAGCTCGGCGTGACCAGCGAGGACATCGCCGGCATCCTCAACGGCGTCGTCGGCGGCACCACGATCACGCAGGTGCGCGATTCGATCTACCTCGTGAACGTGGTGGGCCGGGCGCGGGCGGCCGAGCGCACCTCGCTCGACACGCTCCAGAGCCTCCAGGTCACGCTCGCCAACGGCACGGCGGTGCCGCTGCTGGCCTTCGCCCGGATCGACTACGACCTCGAGCAGCCGATCGTCTGGCGGCGCAACCGCGTGGCGACGATCACCGTGCGGACCGCGATCACCGACACGACGCAGCCGCCGACCGTGGTGGCGGCGCTGAAGCCGGAGATCGACGCCTTCGCGAAGGCCCTGCCCGAGGGCTACACCCTGGAGACCGGCGGCGCCGTCGAGGAGGCCGCCAAGGGCCAGGGCCCGATCGCCGCGGTGGTGCCGGTGATGCTGCTGACCATGGCGGTGTTCCTGATGATCCAGCTGCAAAGCTTCGGGAAGCTGCTGCTGGTGTTTTCGGTGGCCCCGCTCGGGCTGATCGGCGTCGTGCCGGCGCTGCTCCTCTTCGACAAGCCGATGGGCTTCGTGGCGATCCTCGGCATCCTGGCGCTGATCGGCATCATCGTGCGCAACGCCGTGATCCTGGTGAGCCAGATCGAGGAGTGCGAGGCGGAGGGGCTGGCCCCCTGGGACGCCGTGGTGGAGGCCACCCGCCACCGCATGCGCCCGATCCTGCTGACCGCGGCGGCGGCGAGCCTCGGCCTGATCCCGATCGCCCGCGAGGTGTTCTGGGGCCCGATGGCCTACGCGATGATCGGCGGCATCCTGGCGGCGACCGCCCTGACGCTGCTGTTCCTGCCCGCGCTCTACGTCGGCTGCTACCGCATCCGGCCGCCGGCACGGGAGGCGTGAGGCTATCTCACGGGGCGGTTGGTCCGCAGATCTCCGCTTCCAGCGCCTGCATCACCGGCCGGTAGGCCGCGACGTGCAGCCCGTTGCCCATCGCGCCGGGGAGCGCGAAGCCGGTCTCCCCGTCCCGCAAGCTTGCGTAGGGATCGGCGATTCGGCAGCCCAGTCGGGCGCAGACAGCCCGCAGGCGCGCCGAGTAGGGAGCCACCGAGCTCGCATCGAGCCGCCCGCCGAGCGCGCGCCCGATCGGCGGCAGCGCCGCCACCACCACCCGGTCCGCGTGCCGCGTGAGCGTGAGCAGGATCCGCTCGCTCGCCGCCTCGAACCGTACGGCGTTCTCGGCCCGGCCCGGCCGGTTCTTCGCGACGAGGTCGTTCGTGCCGATCGCCAGCACGGCGGCGCGGGCGCGGCGGGGGAAGCGCAGGCCCGCGAGGAAATCCGCGTAGGCCTCGGCATTCGCGCCGGCGATCCCGCCGTTGACGAGTTCGAGCCCGCAGGGGCGCTGGGCCGGGCTCTGCAGCTCGGCCTGACTGTCGCCCGCGACGAACACGAACCCGGCCGGTGCCTCGTCGAGATGCTGCTGGACCGCGGCGAGGCGGCCCTGCCCGTACTGGCGCGCATCCAACGCCGGCCCGCGAACGCTCCCGCCGAGGATCCAGCCGAGCCCGACGAGCAGGCCCGCGGCCGCGACGGCCGCGACGGCGCGCCTCACCGCGTGCCCGCGCGGTCCACCGTCGCCTGCGGCCGCGCGTCGGTCGTGGCGTAGTACGGCTTGATGTCGAGGAGGGGCGTGCCGTCGAGGCAGTCGAGGCCGCGCACCCGCAGGCTGTCGCCCTCGCGCCTGAGGAGTTCGACCACGGCCAGCGCGATCGGGTTCGGGCGGGCCGGCGAGCGTAGCGAGAAGGTGCCGCGGCTGCCGTCCGCGTGGCGCGGCCGCTGGCGGACCAGCGTCCGGTCCGCCCGGTCCATCCAGTAGAGCAGGATCAGGTGGCTCGCGCCCTCGATGTCCTGAAGGGCCGGCGCGTAGGGCGGATCGACCACCGCGGTGCAGACCGCCTCGCTCTGCGTCCCGTTCTTCGGACACGCGGCGCGCCGCGTCCACGGCGTGCGCAGGCGCCCGATGAAGTGGAGGCCCGCGTCGAAGCGCTCGGGCAGCGCCACGCTCTCCTCGCCGGGCCGGGGCCCGAAATCGTCGTCCTGGCTCACGGGGTGCCTTTCGGGGTCATGCGTCGCCTCCGCGTTTCGGCCACCCGGGGCCGCGCCGCAAGCCGCGACGCGGGGTGTGCCCGCGCGGTATAAGGGACGCTGGCGTGCTGGAAGGAGAGCGGCTTGGTCGAGGAATTGCGGCCGATGGAGGCCATTGCGGAGGTGGGCGTCGCGGTCGAGCGCCTGGTCGCCCTGCACGCGGAGGCGACGCAGGCCCTGCGAGCCGCGCTGGCGCGCTATCTCGACGGCGGGGCGCCGCCGGACGCGGCCGAGCGGCTGAAGTTCCGCTATCCGGAGATCCGCGTCACCTACCAGCCGAGCGGACCGATGCCGCGGATCAGCCGGGCCACCGGCAAGCTCCAGGCGCCCGGCACCTACGCCACGACCGTGACGCAGCCCGCGCATTTCCGCGAGTACCTGATCCAGCAGCTGCGGCCGCTGGTGGAGGATTACGGGGTCTCGCTCGAGGTGGGGCTCAGCGCCCAGGAGATCCCGTACCCCTACGTGCTGGAGGCCGGCATCGGCCCGAGCCGGCGGGCGCCGGACGGCGCCGACCTCGCCGCGTGGTTCCCGGTGCCGCTGCTCTCGGTCGTCGGCGACGAGGTGGCGGACGGGCTCTGGGAGCAGCGGGGCGACGCCCCGCGCCCGCTCGCGCTCTTCGACGCGGTGCGCGTCGACTACTCGCTGCGCCGCCTCGTACACTACACGGGCAGCGACTGGGCCTGCGTCCAGCCCTGGATCCTGCTGACGAACTACCACCGCTACGTCGATCAGTTCGTCCGCCACGGGCTGGAGCGGCTGGCCTCGGGCGCGGAGGGCTTCGAGGAACTGATCCTGCCCGGCGGCGTGCGGGTGAGCCGGGCCGAGGCGGCCTCCGCGGATCCTGCAGCCCTCATCGCGGCCTCGCCCTGGCACCGCTTCCAGATGCCGGCCTACCATCTCGTGGCGCGCGGGCCGGACGGCGCCATGCAGGGCACGACGCTCGTCAACATCGGCGTCGGCCCCTCCAACGCGAAGACGATCACCGACCATCTCGCGGTGCTGCGCCCGCATTGCTGGCTGATGGTCGGCCATTGCGGAGGCTTGCGGCAGTCGCAGCGCATGGGCGACTACGTGCTGGCCCACGGCTATCTCCGGCGCGACCGCATCCTCGACGCGCTGGTGCCGCCCGACGTGCCGGTGCCGGCGCTCGCCGAGGTGCAGCTCGCCCTCCAGGCGGCCGCGGCCGAGGTGACGGGCGAGGACGGCGACGCCCTCAAGCGGCGCCTGCGCACCGGCACCGTCGTCACCTACGACGACCGGAACTGGGAGTTGCGCTTCACCCAGGAGCGGCGGGTGATCAACCTCAGCCGCGCCATCGGCGTCGACATGGAGAGCGGCACGATCGCCGCGCAGGGCTACCGCCTGCGCGTGCCCTACGGCACGCTCCTCTGCATCTCGGACAAGCCGCTCCACGGCGAGATCAAGCTGCCGGGCGCGGCCAACGCCTTCTACGAGCGGGCGGTGGGCGAGCACCTGCGCATCGGGCTCGCCGCCCTCGACGTGCTGCGTGCCGACCGCCACGGCCTGCACTCGCGCAAGCTGAGGAGCTTCGACGAGCCGCCGTTCCGGTAGGGCCGCCGGTTCCGGAGGAGGCTCCAAGGATCGCGGATCCCGCTGTCCCGCACGGCAGGGAGGCGGGACCCGCGCCCCGTCCAGGCGAGGCGCGCCATCCTCAGATTCGCCGCTTTCACCGGCCAAGCCGCGCACCGAACCCGCCCGCCAGGGCGGCGCCATCCCGCAGGGCCCCTTCCCGGTGATCCGCTTCGACAACGTCACCAAGATCTACAAGACGGACGGCCACCGCCGCACCATCCTGGAGCGGGTCTCGCTGACCCTGAAGCCCGGCATCAGCTACGGCATCCTCGGCATCAACGGCGCCGGCAAGTCGACCACGATGCGCCTGATCGGCGGGGTCGAGGATCCGACCCGGGGCCGGATCCACCGGGGCCTGCGGGTCTCCTGGCCGCTCGGCTTCGGCGGCGGCTTCCACCCGCAGATGACGGGGCGCGACAACGTCATCTTCGTCGCCCGCATCTACGGCGAGGACCCGAAGCGGGTGCTCGAGTTCGTGGAGGATTTCTCCGAACTCGGCAGCTATCTCGACGTGCCGATCCGGACCTACTCCTCCGGCATGGGCGCGCGCCTCGGCTTCGGGATGAGCATGGCGATCCCGTTCGATTGCTACCTGATCGACGAGGTCACGGCAGTGGGCGACGCGCGCTTCCAGAAGCGCTGTACCGAGGTCTTCTCCCAGCGCCGCAAGAACGCCGACGTCATCATGGTCTCGCACTCGATGGAGACGATCCGCGAGTGGTGCCAGCAGGGCATCGTCCTGCTCAACGGCCGCGCCATCGTGTACGAGGACGTCAACGACGCCATCGAGGTCTACCGCCGCCTGAACGCCTGAACGCCGGGCGGGCGCGAGGACTGCGCTGGCGGACCGTGGCGTTTGCGGACATGGTTTCGCCGCGCGGGCATGCGAGGCGACTCGCCCCGGACACGGCCCCCGGACCTGGACACGAACAGCCCCATGAACGTCGAGATCCGCAACCCGCAGGGTCAGCCGCTTACCACCGCGGACAAGTCCAACGCGGTGGCCGAGTCGCTCCGGCAGTTCGCCCGGATGTCGCGCTTCGCCGACCGCCGGAAGGGCATCCGCTCCTACCAGAGCCACGTGAAGCGGGACCCGTGGCTGCCCGTGCTGTTCGTGGTCTGCTTCGTGCTGCCGACCCTGATGGGAGCGGTCTATTATGGGCTGATCGCCTCCGACCGCTACGTCACCGAGGCGCAGTTCGCGATCCGCCCGGCGCTCGGCGGCTCCGAGAAGGCCAACCCGGACTCGGTCGGCACCAACTCGGGCGTGCCCAAGGAACTCATCGCCCAGGACACCCTGATCACCTACCAGTACGTGCTCAGCCGGCCGATGCTGGAGACACTGGAGAAGGAACTGCCGCTGCGCGCGTGGTTCAGCCGCGACAGCATCGACATCCTCTCCCGCTTCAATCCCGAGAAGCCGATCGAGAGGTTCCTGCACTACTGGCGTGAGCGTGTGGCCATCACCGTCGAGTCCGGCTCCGGCGTCATGGTCCTCACGGTCAACGCCTTCGACCCGCAGGAATCGTTCACGCTCGTCCAGGCCATCCTGAAGGAGGCCGAGGCGGTGGTGAACCGGCTCAGCCTCAACGCCCGCATGGACGCGGTGGCCGAGAGCAACCGCGAGCTGAAGCTCGCCGAGGACCGCATGCGCAAGGTCCGCCTGGAGGTGCGCGACCTGCGCAACCGCGACGGCGTGCTCGACGCGCAGAAGACCAACGAGGCGAACCTGAAGACGATCGGCGAGCTGCGCGCTGCCCGCGTCGAGAAATCGATCCAGCTCTCGGTCGCGCAGCGCGACCTCGGGCCGAACTCGAACCGCATCATCGAGATGAAGACGCAGATCCGCGATCTCGACGAGAACATCGCGCGGATCGAGCGCACCGCGACGAGCCAGGACGCCGAGCAGAAGCGCGTCCTCGCCGACGCGCTGACCCGCTTCGAGGCGCTCGACAACGAGCGCAAGAACGCCGAGAAATACTACGCCGCCGTGCTGGCGGCCAACGAGCGCGCCCGCATCATCGCGGCGCGCCAGATCGAGTTCTTCAGCCTGATCGTGCCGCCGGTGATGGCCGAATCCGCGACCCAGCCGCGGCGCCTGCTGATGATCTGCATCGTCGCGGCCGGCTCCGCCGTGGCGTTCGCCGGAGCCCTGTTCGCCCGCAAGCAGATGGCCTGACGGGCGGATGCGCGGGCGGCGGCGTCAGGCCGCCGCCTCGCAGGCCTCGGCGATGCGCTCCAGCAGCTCCACGGCGAGGCGGCCGCGCTCGGCCGCGTCCCGCGTCGTGCATTTCAGGATCACCCGGCCGTCCCGCACCGCGAGGTCGCCGTCGAGCGCCAGCGCCCGGATCCGGCCCGCCTCGCGAAAATCCGCCGCGACGCCCTGCGGGCCGCCGCTGAGCCGGCTGATCCCGAGCGCACCGCACTGGACCCGCAGCCGCGCGAGCGTCACCAGCGTCTCGACCCCCTCCGGCATCCGTCCGAAGCGGTCGTCGGTCTCGGCGCAGAGCGCGTCGATCTCCTGGGTCGAGCCCACCCGCAGCAGGCGGGTGTAGAGGCCGAGCCGGATCTCGGGCTCGGGCATGTAGTCGTGGGGGATCGCCCCCTCCAGCCCCAGGTTGATCTCCGGCCGCCAGTCCTCCGCCGGCTCGCCCTTGGCGGCGCGGAGCGCCAGCTGCAGCACGTGCTGGTAGAGGCCGAGCCCGATCAGCCGGACGTGGCCCGCCTGGGCGTCGCCCACGAGGTCGCCCGCGCCGCGGTGGTCGAGGTCGCGCGCCGAGATGGTGAAGCCCGCCCCCAGCCGGTCGAGGGCCTCGAGCGTGCGCAGGCGCTTCTCGGCGCCGGCGGAGAGCGGGCGCTCGGGATCGTTCAGCAGGTAGGCCGCGCCCCGGCGCTGGCCGCGCCCGACCCGGCCGCGCAGCTGGTGCAGCTGCGCCAGCCCGAAGCGCTCGGCGTTCCAGACCAGCATCGTGTTGGCCCTCGGCACGTCGAGCCCGCTCTCGATGATGGAGGTTGCGAGCAGCACATCGCCCGCGCCGTCGGCGAAGTCGATCATCGCCGCGTCCATCGCGGCGGCCTTCATCTCGCCGTGCGCCAGGACGATCGCGAGTTCGGGCACGATCGCCCTCAGGCGTTCGGCCATCGGCTCGAGGTCCTCGATGCGCGGGCAGACCACGAAGCTCTGGCCGCCGCGGCGGTGCTCGCGCATCAGCGCGGCCCGCACCGTCTCGGCCTCGAACGGCGCGATCACCGTGCGGATCGGCTGACGCACCGCGGGCGGCGTGGCGATCACGCTGAGCGCCCGCAGGCCGACCAGCGCCGATTGCAGGGTGCGGGGGATCGGCGTGGCGGTGAGCGTCAGCACGTGGCCGCCGCCCGCGAGCGCGCGGAGCGACTCCTTCATCTTCGCGCCGAAGCGCTGCTCCTCGTCGATGACGGTCAGGCCGAGATCCGCGAAGGCGACGCCCTTGGCCGCGAGCGCGTTGGTGCCGACGACGACACGGATCGAGCCGTCGGCGAGCCCCGCCTTCACCCGCTTCGCCTCCGCCGGGCCGACGAGGCGCGAGAGCTGCGCGACCGCGATCCCGAAGCGGCCGAACCGCCGCTCCAGCGTCTGCACGTGCTGGCGCACCAGCACGGTGGTGGGCGCCACCAGCGCGACCTGCTTGCCCGCGAAGACGGCCGCCGCGATCGCGCGCAGCGCCACCTCGGTCTTGCCGAAGCCGACATCCCCGCAGACCAGCCGGTCCATCGGCCGGCCGGAGGCGAGGTCGGTCAGCACCGCGTCCGTCGCGGCGGCCTGGTCCGGCGTCAGGCTGAAGCCGAAGCCCGCGCCGAAGCGCTCCATCTCCCGCTCCGGCGGGCGCAGCGCCGGGGCACTGGCATCGGCCCGCTCCTGCGCCAGCCCCACCATGACGCGGGCGGTGCGGGCGATGGTGGCCTCCGCCTCGCTGTGGCGCCGGCGCCAGGAGGCGGAAGCGAGCTTGTCGAGGCCGACCGCCTCCGGGTCCGAGCCGTAGCGCCAGACCCGGTCGGCCTGGGTGACGGGCAGCATCAGCACGTCGTCCCCGGAAAAGCGCAGGCGCAGGGCCTCGCTCCCGCCGACCCGCTCCAGGCCCTCGAAGATGCAGAGCCCGTTGTCGCGATCGACCGCGACGTCGCCGGTGCGCAGCTCGACCTCGCCGAGCGGCAGGGTCGCGGCCCGCTGTCCCGCCGCGCCGGCGTGCTGGCCGTAGAGGTCGGCCGCCGCGAACACGCTGATGCCCGCCTCCGGCACCCGGAAGCCCGCATCGAGCGGCAGAGCGAGCGCGACGATCTCGCCGGGGCGGGCGCGCTCCGCCGTCGCCCAGTCCGGCACGGACCGCACGCGGCGCTCGCCCGAGCGCTCGGCCTGCCGGACCAGACGGCGCAGCGACCGCTCCGGCCCGGCGAGCACGATCCGGTCGCCCGCCCTGAGGCGGTCCCGGAGCGTCTTGGTGAAGGCGGCGGTCGGGCGCGACTGGCGCACGAAGGCGGCCAGGGACGCGTCCGCCTCCTCGGTGGCAGCCGCGAGCCGGCGCTCCCTGAGGAGCCGCGCCCACTCCTCCGGAGCGAGGTAGAGCGGATCCTGATCCGCCCGACCCCGAGCCTGGCCGCCACCCTTGGCCGCCTCGCCGCTCTCGCGCCCGTCCGCGATCTGCTCGAAGAAGGCCTCGGCCCGCGCCTCGGCCCCGGCCTCGACCACGAAGCGGGCCTCGGGCAGGTCGTCGAGCAGGCAGGGCAGCGCCGGGTAGAACCGGGCGAGCCCGTGCTCCTGGCCGGTGAAGGGCTGCAGGCGCTCCTCGGAGCCGGGGGCGAGGATGATCTCGGTGGCCGGGTCGATCACCAGCTCCGCGGTCTCCTCGTGCGAGCGCTGCGTCAGCGGGTCGTAGGCCCGGATCCGCGCGACCCGGGCGCCGTCGTGCTCCACCCGGCAGGGCAGGGGGGAGGCGGCCGGGAACACGTCGAGGGTGCGCCCGCGGATCGCGAACTCGCCGGGCTCGTCCACCCGGTCGTCGAGGATGTAGCCGAGGCGCCGGAGCGCGGCCGTCATCGCCTCCGCGTCCAGGGTGTCGCCGACGCGGATCAGGACGCGGGCGTCCGCCCAGGTCGCGGGCGGCGGCACCCGCTGGATCAGGGCCGGCGGCGTGGTCAGCACGATGTCGGGTCTATTCTCCGCGTCGGTGAGCCAGCGCAGCACGCCGGCCCGCGCGCCCATCACGCCCCGCGACGGCGAGGCGCGGTCGTAGGGCAGGCAATCCCAGCCCGGCAGGATGGCGACGCCGAGATCCGGGGCGAGCGCCCGCAGGATCGCGGCGATCGCCTCCAGGCGCCGCTCGTCGCGGGCGACGTGGACGAGCGGGGCGCCCTGCCCGGCGAGGCCCAGCAGGGCCACCGCCAGCGCGCCGGTGGGCACGAGCGGCGCCTCGGTCTCGGGCTGGGTCTCGGCTCTCGTCTTCCGCTTGGCCATGGGTGCTCGATGGGTGCTCGATGGATCGCAGGGGCCCTCGCAGGCGGCACCCGCCGCTGCCCGCGGCCGCTGCCCCCTCGCGGCGATGTCCCTTCAGAACCCGCGAGCCCCACTCCCGGGTCCGCGCCCGATGGCCGCGCTCCCCAGGATTCGGGCGGCACCGTTCCGGCGCGGCGGCCGGCCGCTGCGGGAGCCCCCGTGGGACCCCGCGCCGGCCGGCCGTCGCGCGGCCGCGGTGGTCAGGCGGCCTGGGCGATCGGTGCCGGGCTCGGTGCGTCCATGGCGCGCAGGTAGAGTTCGAGCAGGCTCTCCTGCTCGTCGCGCTCGTCCTTGTCCTGCTTGCGCAGCTTCAGGATCTCCCGCAGCACCTTCACGTCGAGACCCTCGCCCTTGGCCTCGGCGAAGATCTCCTTCTTGGCCTCCATCAGGTCCTTGATCTCCTCGTCGAGCCGCTCGATGCGCTCGATGATGGAGCGGATGCGGTCGCCCGCGACGCCCACGGTGTCGATCGTGTCGGACATGCTCATTCCTCTGCTGATCCGGGCGCGCACCCTCCCGGAACAGGCTGACCAGATCGTTAAGGGCGGGGGATCGCGCGGCTGCGCGGCGGCTTTGCCTCGTCCGATCGAGTCCTCGCGCCCGCAACGCGGCCGGGGCGCGCTCCGCGGAGCGTGCGCCGCGGCCGGCGCCGGATCACACCGACGCGCGCGCCGACGCGGCCGGACGCTGCGGGTCGCCCGTGCGGGTCGCCTCGGCGCGGGCGCAGGCCAGGAGGCGGGCGCGGCCGGCCCTGTCGATCCGCTCCCAGAGCTTCACCAGTTCGAGGGCCTCGCCGAGGGCATCGCTCTCCGGCGCCCGGAAAGCCTCGACGGGGCGGCCGACGAGTTCGGCGATCCGCGCCAGCCGCTCGTCTGTCGCATCGCCGGTCCGAAATGGGGTCCCATCAATCATCGCGGCCTCCGGTGCGCGTGTCGGCCGGCATCTGGTCGACATCATGCCTGAGCCGCCCGGGATGGTTGGGAGTGACGTCGTGGTTCATTCGGCGGACCCGGTCGTTGGGTGTTGGAATTTACCCGCCTGGGTTGAACAATGCCACGGAAATCTGCCTCGGTGGGCCGCAAATTTTTGTTCAAGTCACGGAAAGTCCTACGAAAGCCGGCCCATTGCTGAACAATTTCTGTTCATTTCCAGAGTGGGGCGTTCTCCCGCGGCCTCGGCCTGCGCCGGCCTCCCGCCGCCTTCCATCCGGCGCGCGCGTAACGATATGACAGGTCACGGCCTCGCCCCCGGGCGCGGCGCCCGCGGGCGAGGAACCCGCCCGAAGAGTGAAGCCGAAGGGAAGCCATGTCCGACGCCCCGTCCCCCGCTGCCACGTCGCCGGCCTCGGCCAAGATCCCCGTCACGGTGCTCACGGGCTATCTCGGCGCCGGCAAGACGACGCTGCTCAACCGGATCCTCACCGAGAACCACGGCCGGCGCTACGCGGTGATCGTCAACGAGTTCGGCGAGATCGGCATCGACAACGACCTCGTGGTGGGCGCCGACGAGGAAGTGTTCGAGATGAACAACGGCTGCGTCTGCTGCACGGTGCGCGGCGACCTGATCCGGATCATGGACGGCCTGGTGAAGCGCCGCGGCAAGTTCGACGCGATCATCGTCGAGACGACCGGACTGGCCGATCCCGCCCCCGTCGCCCAGACCTTCTTCGTCGATCAGGACGTCGGCGAGGCCGCCCGCCTCGACGCCGTCGTGACGGTGGCCGACGCCAAGTGGCTGACCGACCGCCTGAAGGACGCACCCGAGGCCCGCAACCAGATCGCCTTCGCGGACGTGATCCTGCTCAACAAGTCCGACCTCGTCACGCCGGCCGAACTCGACCGCGTCGAGGGGGAGATCCGGGCGATCAACCCCTTCGCCAAGATCCATCGGACGAAGGACTGTGCCGTCCCCCTCGACGCGGTGTTGGAGCGCAACGCCTTCGATCTCGGCCGCATCCTCGATCTCGAGCCCGAGTTCCTCGAGGCGGGCCACCATCATCACCACGACAGCGAGATCCGGTCGGTCTCGGCCCGGATCGACGGGCCGGTGAACCCGGAGACGTTCATGCCCTGGATCTCCAACCTGACCCAGGTCCAGGGGCCGGACATCCTGCGCTGCAAGGGCATCGTCGCTTTCCCGGGCGAGCCGAAGCGATTCGTCTTCCAGGGCGTGCACATGATCCTGGACGGGGATGTGCAGGCCGAGTGGCGCGCCGACGAGCCCCGGGTCTCCCGGGTGGTGTTCATCGGGCGCAACCTCGACGCGGAGGCGATCCGCGCCGGGTTCGAGAGTTGCCGGGCCTGAACGGGTCCCGGCGCCCGCCGGGCCGGCCGGGGGCCGGCCCGGGGATCAGGGCACGGCGGGCGCGCGGCTCCTCGGTCGGGCTTCGGCGGTGAGCCGGCCGCTGGGTACTCGCCCGCTCGCGACTTGCCCGCTCGCGACTTGCCCCTGGTTACTTGTCCCTGGTTACTTGCCGCTCGGCGCGGCGGTGCTGCCGGTCGAGGCGTTGCCGCCGCTGTCGCCGGCGGGCGCCCCCGGCGTCGAGGTGTTGCTCTGCGCCTGCGCGGCCGAGAGGCCGCCGGCCGCGAGAGCCAGAACCAGGAGCGGGGCGGACAGGATCTTGAGGGCCATGGACTGAGATCTCCCGTGAGGCCGAAAGGGCACTCGTTCCGAAGCCAACGGAGCCGGACCGCCATCCGTTCCGTTCCGCGTCGGGCGCGCACCGGGCCGCAGCCGCCGGGGCGGAACGGAGTCGGGACGCGCCGCCCGGTTCCCGTGCGGGGCCTCATCGAGAGCCTGTTTTTCTACTAAAAGTTGTGCTAGCGATCGCGTTTCCAGTCGCGGGGCACGCGCACCCACAGATGGACCGCAGCACGATCGAGCCGGGCGAGATCTCCGCGGAAGTCGCCGCCCTCCTGCAGCATCCGGCCATGCGCAAGGCGCCGCAGCTCTCGGCCTTCCTCGGCTACATCGTGCGCGAGAGCCTCGGCGGGCGCGGCCATCGCCTGAAGGCGTACACGATCGCCACCCAGGCGCTGGGGCGCCCCCCGGATTTCGATCCCGTCACGGACGCCATCGTCCGCGTGGAGGCGCGGCGGCTGCGGGGCGTACTCGCCGCCATCTACGATGAGCCGGGCCGCGTCGGCAGCGTACGGGTCGAACTGCCGCGCGGCCATTACGAGCCCGTGTTCCGCCGAGCCGGCCGTCCGGGGGCCGTGCCGGGCGCCGCCACCGGGGGCGTCATCGAAGACGTCATCGGGGATGGCGTGGGCGGCGCGGTGCGTATCCCCGACCCTGGGAGCGCCCTGCACGAGAGCGAGCAACGCTACCTCGCGCTGGTTCGGGCGAGCGCGGTGATCGAGTGGCGGGCGGCGCCCGACGGCCAGATCACGCACAGCTACGGCTGGACCGAGCGCACCGGCCAGGAAGCCGAGATGTTCCTGGGGCGCGGCTGGCTCGACGCGCTGCACCCGGACGACCGTGCGCGCACGCTCGGGATCTGGGCCGCCGCGCGACGCGTCCGCGAGCCCGTGGAACTCGCCTACCGGGTGCGCCACATCGACGGCGACTACCGCTGGATGCAGGTGCGCGAGGTGCCGGTCGAGAACGTCGACGGCTCGATCCGCGAGTGGGTCGGCACGGTGGTGGATGCGCCCGGCCCGGCGGAGGCGAGCCCGCTCGTCCTCGACGGGCTCGCCTCCGCCCGCCGTCTCGGCACGATCCACGAGATCCTGCACGCCGCCCACGGGGCGGCGTCCCGGGCGTCGGCGCGGCGGGACGCGGAGTTGCGCCGGCTCGCCGACGGCCTGCGCCGGCACGGCCTCTTCATCGGGGATCGGCCGCCCCCGGCGCCCTGAGGTCCCGGCCTCCGTTCACGGCGGCGCGATTCCGTGGGTCTAAGATTTAACGTTAAGCCCGGCTTAAGTTCTTGCGTTCATCCTTTCGATTGTCTTCCGGAGCGTGCGAACACAGCTTCCGGCTCGCATTCGAGTGAAGGAAACGTTAATGGCCCGCTCCAAGCACTCGGCCTTGGTGCGCCGCCTCGCGCTCGCAGCGAGCGTCGGCGCGCCCTGCCTCGCCCAGGCCGCCGACCT